>NZ_JAAHHZ010000213.1:0-8527 GCF_010672005.1 Moorena sp. SIO4A5
CGAGAACAGATTACCCAAATGACAAATGTATCCATCAGTTATTTGAGGAACAGGTCGAAAATAACCCAAATGCAATAGCAGTAGTATTTGAAGAGCAAAAGCTGACCTATGGAGAATTAAATAGCAAAGCTAATCAACTAGCTCACTATCTACAAACCCTTGGTGTGGAACCAGATGTACCAGTAGGTATTTGTCTGGAACGCTCGTTAGAAATGGTAATAGGCATTCTTGGTATTCTCAAAGCAGGGGGAGCTTATGTGCCAATCGACCCCAGTTATCCCCAAGAGCGTATCGCGTATACGATCGCTGATGCTGCTGTGCCAGTGCTTTTGACCCAAGAGGGATTAGTAGAAGGATTACAGGAACATAAAGCACAAATAATCTGTTTGGATAGAGCTTGGTCGGAGATTATTCAAAAAAGTTCAACTAATCCAGATAGTGGTGTACAGACTTATCACCTATCCTATGTAATTTATACATCTGGCTCTACAGGGGAACCGAAAGGTGTGATGATTCAACATGAGAATGTTACTCATCTATTTTCAGCAACAGAAAGTTGGTGCTCATTTAATTCTCAAGACGTCTGGACTCTATTCCACTCCTTTGCTTTTGATTTCTCAGTTTGGGAAATCTGGGGAGCATTACTGTATGGTGGACGATTAGTTGTAGTTCCGTATTGGGTCAGCCGTTCTCCTGATGCTTTTTATAAGTTACTATGCCAGGAGCAAGTCACCATACTCAACCAAACACCTTCAGCCTTTAAACAACTGATTTATTTTGAGCAAAGTCAGGAATATGCAAGTAATATATCACTGCGACTGGTGATATTTGGAGGAGAGGCTTTAGACTTTCATAGCCTGGAACCTTGGTTTGAAAGGCACGGTGATACTTTACCACAGTTAGTGAATATGTATGGGATTACGGAAACAACTGTCCATGTCACTCATTACCCCATTAACTCAAGAAATATTCAGGAAGGTACAAGTAGTGTCATTGGTCGCCCTATTGATAATATGCAAGCTTATGTGCTAGACAAAAACTGCCAGCTAATGCCAGTGGGTGTTGGTGGAGAGTTGTACATTAGTGGGGCTGGTTTAGCACGTGGTTATCTGAATCGCCCCGAACTCACCCAAGAAAAATTCATTCCCCATTTGTTTAGTCAGCAACAAAATGCTCGCCTATATAAGACTGGAGATTTAGCGAGGTATTTACCAGATGGGAATATAGAGTTTTTAGGCCGCATAGACCACCAAGTAAAAATCCGGGGATATCGAATAGAGACAGGAGAAATAGAAGCAGTTCTAAATCAAAATTCCATCGTTAAAGAAACGGTAGTATTAGCAAGAGAAGACAACCCAGGAGACAAACGCCTGGTAGCATACATAGTACCAGAAACCCAAAGCAGAAGCAGCAGCAACCGAGAACTATCAAAAACCCAAGTAGATAATTGGGAAGATGTATTCAATCAAACCTACGACGATCGGCTAAGTGAAGTAAATGACCCACTCTTTAATATAAGAGGATGGATTAGCAACTATGATAACCAACTGATACCCGAACAACAAATGCGCATCTGGGCAGGAGATATAGTA
The DNA here is from genome assembly GCF_010672005.1 of Moorena sp. SIO4A5. NCBI lineage: Bacteria > Bacillati > Cyanobacteriota > Cyanophyceae > Coleofasciculales > Coleofasciculaceae > Moorena > Moorena sp. SIO4A5. The sequence goes on from NZ_JAAHHZ010000213.1 coordinate 1,593, forward strand.
ACTCAAGTATTAGCCCAGAAACCAGAGAGTGTGTGGGAAATAGGTTGTGGCACAGGAATGCTCCTGTTTCAAATCGCACCCCAGACAAAAAACTATTATGGAACAGATATCTCCAATGTCTCATTAGAATACATCAAACAACAAATAGAACAGGAACCAGACAAATATGGTCATGTATCCTTAGCACAGAAACGAGCTGAAGACATGGCTGATGTGGCTGATAACAGTTTCGATGCCGTATTGCTGAGTTCCATAGTCCAGTATTTCCCTAGTGTGGAGTATCTGTTGCAAGTAATAGAAGAAAGTATCAGGGTAGTCAAACCAGGAGGGATGATTTTCTTAGGGGATATCCGGAGTAGGCCATTAATGAAAGCCTTTCACAGTTCGGTGCAACTGTATCAAGCCACTCCCTCACTGTCACGAAAACAACTCAAGTCAAAGATAGACAGAAAAATGGAGCAGGAGACCGAGTTGTTAGTGTCACCAGAGTTATTTGTAGCTCTCAAGGAAAAACATCCAGAAATAACTCATGTACAAATCCGTTTACAGAGGGGAAGAGAACACAATGAACTGAATAAATATCGCTATAGCGTACTGTTGCATATAGAGGCACAACCAGGAAAAGTAATAACACCGACTGTAGAAAGTGGAGGGGCTCTGAGTGTTCAACAGATAGAAACTTATCTGCGAGACATTGGGCCAGAATCAATTTGCTTTAGTGGTTTAGTCAATGGCAGAGTAGCTAATGATGTAGAGTTGGTAGAGTGGCTATCACAGCCCAAAGAAAAGGAGAATGTACAGCAGTTGAAGCAGAGGTTAGAGGAGAAGCTAGTCAATAGCATAGACCCAGAAAGGTTATATGAACTGAGTTCGGATAATGGGTATAGCTTAGAGTTGTGTTGGTCTGCTCAGGGAGGTCCGGAATTGATGGATGGGGTATTTGTGCGCAGTGAGTTAGCCAAAGAAGGGATAGTGTTAACACCGCTAACTCAAAAATCGGTAGTAGTAGGTAACTGGGAGAATTATGGGAATAATCCGTTGAGTTCCCAGTTGAGAAAGGAACTGATACCGCAGTTGAGAGAGTATCTACAGTCGCGGTTGCCAGAGTATATGGTGCCATCGGGGTTGATGGTGTTGTCCCAATTGCCACTGACTCCTAACGGTAAGGTAGACCGTAAGGCTTTGCCTGTACCAGATGTGGCCAGTAGTGTGTTAACGGAGTATGTAGCTCCACAGACAGAGACACAGAAGATATTAGCCGAGATTTGGACAGAAGTGTTGGGTATAGAAAAGGTGGGAATACATGATAACTTCTTTGATTTGGGTGGGCATTCTTTGCTGGCTACTCAAGTTGTGTCTCGCTGCCGTCATGCTTTTGGGAACGAACTGACTTTAAGTATATTGTTTGAATTGCCAAAGGTAGCCGAGTTTGCAGAATATATTGAGACCGTTCGTTGGGCTAAAAAAGATTTACAAAACTCAGAATTAGGTAGTGAGGAGGTAGTATTTTGAAACTTGCTAAAACAGTTGAATTCTTATCTTATCTTCGTAGTATAGGTGTAAAATTTTCCGCTGAAGGAACACAACTTCGCTGTAATGCTTACCCAGGGATTTTAACATTGACTCTGCGTCAAGAGATAGCAGAGCGTAAAACAGAAATACTGGACTTTTTATACCAGGCTAGTCAAGTAAACGACTCTAATCAATCATTGATTCAGCCTATTTCACGTTCGGAGGATTTGTTACTATCCTACAGTCAACAAATGATGTGGTTCTGGCATCAGCTCTTGCCAGATTATCCATTATATAATATGCTGTTGAGTCTACAACTAGAAGGTCAGCTCAACGTAACAGTATTAGAGAAAAGCCTGAACGAAATAATCAGGCGACACGAAAACCTACGGACCCGTTTCCCCTCTGTAGACGGAAAACCCATGCAAGTAATTTCGACCGTTGCCAACATCAATCTGTCAACAGTAGAATTACCATCATCACCGGAACAAACAACCCAACTCAAACAACTAGCTAGCACTGAAGCAGAAAAACCCTTTGACCTAGCCCAAGGCCCCCTGCTGCGTGTCACCCTAGTACGACTCAGGCCAGAAACTCATATATTAATGTTAACCATGCACCACATAATATATGACGGTTGGTCTATAGGCATACTAGCATCGGAACTATGTACATTGTATGAAGCCTACAGTCAAGGAAACCCCTCCCCATTATCAGAACTACCGATTCAATATGCCGACTACGCCCACTGGCAACGACAGAAACTCACAGCAGAGGTATTAGAAAAACATCTGAGTTACTGGAGAGAAAAACTAGCAGGAGTTTCCCCTGTATCCCCCCTACCAACAGACCGCCCACGTTCAGAAGTACAAAGCTTCCAGGGAGGAGCAGAAAAATTTGAATTTAATCAAGAGTTAACAGAGAAACTGACCCAAGTCAGTCAGAACTTAAGTACTACCTTATTTACCACCTTACTAAGTGCATTCTTCGTTTTACTATCACGTTATAGTGGAGAATCAGACTTAGTAGTAGGTTCAGCAACTGCTAACCGCAACCGAGTAGAAATCGAACCCTTGATTGGTATGTTTGCTAATATCCTGGTGTTGCGTTGTCAGTGTGTAGATGATTTGACCTTTAGTGAACTATTAGATCAAGTCAAACAGAGAACCCAAGAAGCCTACAAGCATCAGGATTTACCATTTGAAAAGTTAGTAGAAGAACTTCTGCCAGAAAGAAACTTAAGTTATAACCCTCTAGTACAGGTAGTATTTAACCTGGTGAGTATACCCATAACTTCTTGGAATTTACCAGGATTAAAAGTAACTCAGAGAGAGGAAGGCATCAGCACTGCCAGAATGGATTTAGAAGTACATCTGTGGGAAGCACTATCAGGCCTAGAAGGATATTTCATTTACAACACAGACCTATTTGACAGAGCAACCATCACAAGGATGATGGCACATTTTCAAACCCTACTACAAGCAATAGTAGCCAACCCCCAACAAAAAATCTCAAAACTTCCCTTAATCACAGCAGCAGAAAAACAGAAAATACTGCAGGAATGGAAAAACACCAACACAGATGACCCAGATGACAAATGTATTCATCAGTTATTTGAGGAGCAGGTAGAGAAAACACCAGATGCAATAGCATTAGTATTTGAACAACAAAAGCTGACCTATTCCCAATTAAATAGCAAAGCCAATCAACTAGCCCATTACTTGCAAAAATTGGGAGTAGTTCCAGAAACGCCAGTGGGTATCTGTGTAGAGCGTTCAGTAGAGATGGTAGTAGGTTTATTAGCCATACTAAAAGCCGGAGGAACTTATGTAGCAATAGCTCCCACAGACAAATCACAGGATTTGCCGTCAATTTCAGTAATATTAACCCAAAACCACCTCAAATCAAAATGGTACACCTATAGCGAGCAAGATGCTCGCGCTACGGTAGCTCAAATCCTGTGTCTAGACACAGACTGGGAATCAATAGCCAAACAAAATACAGACAACCCAAACACAGAAACAACAGCCACCACAAGAGCCTACATTCTGAATCAAACCTTAGTAGAACATCACAGCGTAGCTCAACGTTTACAATGGCTACAAAAAATCCTGAGAATAACTAATCAAGACATTCTGCTGCATAAAAATTCTCTGATTCAAGATGTAGCGATTATAGAAATAGGTTTACCTCTAATCAGTGGTGGTAGTGTAGTTATAGCTGCCAATGACGAGCCAAAAGAATTACAGAAATTAATCGGGCAGCACAAAGTCACCATAGTTCACCTGTATCCATCAGAACTCCCCTCGTGGTTAAACACAACTAACTCGGTAAAATCTCTCAACAGTTGGCGTACGCTTCTTTGCAGTGGAGAAACCCTATCAACAGAAATAGCCAACAAATTTCTCCAAAGCTACCCAGTGTCATTGCACAACTTCTACAGTCTCCCAGAAGCAGCAGGAGAAATCACCCACTGGTCTTGGTCAGAAAAACCAAAGAGAGAAAAGGTACCCATAGGCAACCCTGGTCGGTTATCAGTTTATTTACTAGACCAACACCAAAACCCAGTCCCCAAAGGAGTACCAGGAGAAATCTATATTGGAGGTGCCAGTTTAGCCAGAGGTTATCTACAGCAACAGACATCACTCGAATTTATCCAACATCCCCAATTAGGAAGACTATTCCCAACAGGAGATATAGGTCGTTATCACAACAAAGGTTATTTGGAAATAATCGGAGCTAAACAACGGCAGACATGGAGAAAAGGGAAGCGAATAGAACTAGCAAACATAGAAACCGCCCTATTATCAGCCCCCCAAGTAGAACAAGCTTATGTACTAGCTCATCAAACCTTATTAGTAGCTTATGTTGTGATGGCCGGAGTCTGGAACCCCCAACAATTACACTCCCAAATACAACAGCAGTTACCCCCAGACATGATGCCAGGAGCTTATGTTCCCCTGGCTCGTTTACCCTTAACTCAAAAAGGAAAAGTAGACGAAGTAGCATTAGGGCGTTTCCCAGTAATTGACGATAACGTAGTGCAACAATGGGAAGCAAAACTCAAAGCAGTGCCAGAAATAGAACAAGTAGCAGTGGTAGTGCAACAGAAAACACTAAAATTGCCACCATTGCATATATCAGACTTGCTGCCATCAGAACAAATAAAACTGCCGAATCATGGTGCAACTCCCGTAGTAGAAAAGTCATCTCCAACAACAGAATTACAAACCCAATCAACATCAGTAAACCAAGCCATCAGTGAAGGAGAACCAATAAAGTGGCCTAAAGATGCACCAACTACTTTAGCACAAGCATTAGAACGAGCAGCTCAAGAGCACGGGGATACCAGTCTGATATATATTCACTCAGATGGAGAAGTAATTACTCAAACCTATAGTGAGTTGTGGGTAGAAGCTCAAAGACTATTAGGAGGGTTAAGGCAATTAGGTTTGAAACCTACTGATAAAGTAATCTTTCAGTTAGAATCAAATCAAGATTTTATCAGTGCATTTTGGGGTTGTGTGTTGGGAGGGTTTGTACCAGTACCAGTATCAATACCCCCTAGTTATGACCAATCTCACAGTAGTCTGACCAAACTGCAAAACACTTGGGCTTTGTTAGGACAGCCTTTGGTACTCACAGATAACAAATTAGCATCATCTGTGCGTGGGTGGTTCCAACGTCTGAATTTAGGGAAGTCTGTAGTTGAAACTTTAGAACAGTTACGAGGTTTTGAACCAGATACAAAGATTTACAAAAGTCAACCACAAGACCTGGCAGTTTTGCTGTTAACTTCTGGTAGCACTGGGATACCTAAAGCAGTAATGCAGGAAAACAGCAAGCTATTGAGTATGTCTGCTGGTACAATTGCAATGAACCAATTTTCTAGTCAAGACGTCACCTTGAATTGGATGCCGATGGACCATGTAGGAGCATTGGTATTTCTGAGTATTATGGCAGTAGACTTAGGATGTGAGCAGATTCATGTACCGACACAATTGATACTGCAAAATCCACTCAAGTGGTTAGATTTAATTGACAGTCATCAAGCCACCATTAGCTGGGCACCAAATTTTGCATTTACTCTTATTGGCGATCGCCTTTGGCGCGGCTTCGCCGATCGCGCAGAAGAAGTGAAAAGCGGTGCGACCCCGGTCGGGTTTCCCGACCTAGCGGTCAGACCCCGCGACGACGAAAGTCGCAAGGGAATGCTGACCAAGAGAGGGAATGCGCACCAAGAGAAAAGACACTGGGATTTGTCTTCAATGAAATTTTTAGTGAATGCAGGAGAAGCAATTGTTACTAAAACTGCCAGAAATTTTATCAAACTTTTAAGCTTTTATGGTTTATCGACAAAAGCTATTCATCCAGCTTTCGGAATGTGCGAGACTTGTTCCGGGATTACATGGTCTAACAGTTTTTCTCTTGAATCATCATCTGATGAAGATAAATTTGTTGAACTTGGTCCACCAATTGCGGGGGCATCTTTGAGAATTGTTGATGCAAATCAACAAGTAGTTCCTGAAGGAGTTGTTGGATCTTTACAAGTAAAAGGCGCATCAGTAACATCAGGTTACTATCAAAATTCCACGGCGAATCAAGAAGCTTTTACAGCAGATGGTTGGTTTAACACAGGAGATTTAGGGTTTCTGAAAAACGGGTGTTTAACAATTACCGGACGACAAAAAGACGTAATTATTATCAATGGGTTAAACTACTACAGCCATGAAATCGAATCAGCGGTAGAAGAATTACCAGGAATAGAAGTTTCTTACACCTGCGCTTGTGCCGTAAGAAAACCTAACAGCGATACCGATAAATTAGGAATATTTTTCAATACAGAAATAACTGAAGATACCGAGTTATTAGCTTTATTAAAAGTTATCATAGAACAAGTGGTCAATAGAATGGGAATTAACCCAGATTATTTAATTCCCCTAGAAAAAGACTTGATTCCCAAAACTTCCATTGGTAAGATTCAACGAACTCAGCTTAGTCAAAGATTTGCCACAGGAGAATTCCAGGAAGTCTTAAAACGGGTAGATTTAATTACCGAAAATAGCAGCCACACAATTCCTGATTGGTTTTATCAAAAAACATGGCAACGAAAACAATTAAATTATCCGCCACACCAATTCAGCCAATTTGGAGTAGCTTTAGTATTTATAGATAAGTTAGGATTAGGTCAACAAGTCTGCAAAAACTTAGAAAATAATTATCAAGGTTATGTGCAGATAGAACAAGGAGAACCCTTCACAAAAATCAATTACAATCACTATATAATTGCTCCAGATGTTGGAGAAGACTATCAAAAGCTGTACCAATGTCTAGGAGCAGAAAATATCCAAATCGGAGCAATTATTCACCTGTGGCATTATGATAACTATACTGGGACTGGAGAAATTACTGACACAGAAACT
>NZ_JAAHHZ010000214.1:0-8447 GCF_010672005.1 Moorena sp. SIO4A5
ACCTGCCGCGCCCCCGCCTCAGACTATTCCCTGATCCGAAGTTCCCTATTCCCTACACGCAGCCTTATCAATTAACGTTTCATCAATCGCTGTCATCAACAACTCATTTACAGATATGCCCGATGCTTTCGCCATAGAAGCAATCACACTTTTAGGAGAAAAAGAACAATACAACCCTGCTTCTAGAAACCAAGGTTGCCCTTGTGGGTCGATACGGAAGTCAAAAAGACTGTAGTGGCGACAGCCCAACGCCTGATGACACCTCTTGGCTACTTCCTGAACTGGCTTGGTTACAGGGTCACTAGGGTCTAGCATCCAAGCCTTAACACCATCCTTAGCAGTCAAACTCAAGTTGCCATCTTCTGTTCGTTTTAGTTTATCCTCATAGTTGCGAATCGGGTGGTCATGGGAATTCACCAGATACTCTTCCAGGGGTAAACCCACTAACTCGCCGTCTTTGACAACGATTCCACATCTAACTTCCCGACCGAGTTCGATGTACTCTTCCACTAAGACCTCATCTGAATGTTCAAAGGCTGTTTTCAGGGCAGCGTCATAGTCAGCGACATTTTTGACTAAAGCTACCCCGCAAGAATTGTCAGAACTAGCAGGTTTGATCACTACTGGCGGCTTAATGGTGGGAATGTCTCCCTGGCGAAGTAGTTCTCCAAAAGGTACTTTAACTCCTGCCGCTGCCACAATCGCCTTAGCTCTGGCTTTATGGGCAGTTAGTGCCATCAAATCTGGGGTATTGCCCACATAGGGAATATTAAGCAAGTCCAATAGGGCACGGTATTCAGTCATGCCAGGGATGCAAAACATTTGTGGCAGCACTAGGTCAATAGTTTGTGCTGTTATGTACTTTATCGCCTCGGAGAGAGACATGGGTTTTGCTGCGGCGATGTCTTCCTTACTGAGGGATGAGGGAAACCGCCACTGGCGATCGGGGGTGATGTAGGCAATATGAAATTCGTAGAGAGAAGGATTCGCCGTTGCGGCAATACAGTCTTGGGCGTATAGCCGTGACAAATCGCAGTAAAAGTCATTGTCTGCAGACCCAACTAAATGAAGAATGCGAAGTACTGACATAACTAATCTCCTCTTATAAAGAACTAAACTAAACAACTAAAAACGGAATCATTTAGGATGTTTCAAAAACTGAGCAATTCCATAGACTGCCATTCCTGCAGCCATACCTGGAAGCACTTCATAAATAGCACTGGACAAATCAAGTCCTAAATTCCAAATCAAAGCTGTAGCAATCCCAATTCCCATCATTGCGATCGCTGTGGTAAGATTGACTGGTCGCTGCCAAACTCTCAAGATTAATAAAGGACCCAAACCTGAAGCCAGAGCCGACCAAGAAAAAGTTACTAAAGCAAAGACATTGTTATTTCCAAGTAGGGCGATCGCCAAAACTACTGCTGTTACAGTTAGGGTTCCTACTTTTGCGAATTGGTAAGATTTAGCTGCAGCCGGAAAAATATCTTGGGTTAGGGCAGCTGAACAAGAGAGTATTTGAGAATCTGCTGTGGACATAGTGGCAGAAAACAGCCCAGCGAGCATCAATCCCACTAAAACCACTGGTAACAATTTCAACGATAGGTAAGGAAGTGCCAATTCTGGATCCCCGGAAGCCAACAAATCTGGCATCAGCACTCGCCCTGTTAAGCCAATACCCATAGCCGAGATCGAGGTTACTAACCCCAAAGCAGCTTTAAGATTTCTGGCAAAAGCAATGTTGTCGGCTGAGTCAATCGCCATAGCGCGCACCATAATGTGGGGTTGTCCCACCACACCAAAACCAGCTACTATCCAACCAATAAAGAAAGGCGCAAATCCCCACGGTTGCTGAGAAGAATTCCAGTTGATTAAAGCTGGATCAATGCCTGCCAAAGATTGCCACAGTTGCCCGGTTCCACCACAACTGGCAACCGCCACCACTAACAACAGTAACAAGGAACCGATCATGATTGTTGCTTGTAGAGCATCGGTCCAAATTGAGGCGCGAATTCCTCCAGAAAAGCAGTAGATAACGACAATTACTGCTCCTATAATGATGCCTAAATTATAGTTCCATCCGAACACAGCATTGAGTGCTTTGCTTCCTGCTACCAGTTGGGCTGCGGCGTAGGAACCTAGAAAGATAATAGTTATTATAGCAGAGATAATGGCAATCAAACGGGAGCCTTTCATATTTTGACTTAGAAAGGAAGAGACAGTATCTGAAGCAGTTTCCTCAGAGAGCTGTCTCAACCGTTTGAAAATAAAATACCAAGCAAGATAGTCCCCAATTGCCCAACCAATGGTCAGCCAGAGGGAGGAAATGCCTATTTTATAGGCAAAACCTACTTGACCGATGAATAATAAACCACTTTGACCAGTTGCCATTGCTGATAGTGCTGTCAGCCAAGGGTTGACATTGCGACTAGCCAGTAAATAATCGGTGGTGGTATTTTGTTTGCGGGTTGCCGAGTAAATGCCCACTGCTGTAAATAACAGCAGGAACATGATAAACGTGAGTGCAATCCCAACTTGTTTAGCCATTATGTTTGTTTAGGGGTTAATGAGCGATTGCTAGGAATGGTTAATCCTATTGACTAAATCTCTGCTCATTTGATTATATGGCACCACAAGTGTTTAATGTTAATACTTCGATGTTTCTAATATCAAATTTTGATAGATGCAGTAGTGAAATTTAACTATTAGTAGATTCAAGGGGAGATTTAATAGCCGATCTGCTAGAAATAGCCAAATACATTCCCACTAAGATTACCACAAAACTGACTAAAGTCAAAAAACTAAGAGGTTCTGAGAAAATTGTCCAACCTTCGAGGGAACTGAGAACAGGAACAATCAACCCCACTAGGCTAGCAAACCCTGAAGATAACTTTTTGAGGCAATAAGTCCAAAGTCCTACACCCAGCATTTGACCAACGAATGCTAGGGCAATTACTGAAAACCACCCAGTTACGGAACTCGGAAAAAGTTGCTCTTCGGTGATTGCAGCAACAGGAAATAGCAACAGAAAACTGGTTGTCGAAGACCAAGTCATAATCGTCACAGAGTTAAACTTAGTGCGAAGTTGCTCTGCGATTAATGGGTGTACCCCAAAAAATACTGCTGAGAGTAAAGCTGCTAAATCCCCTAGTAGCTGTTGACCAATACTCAATGATAACAGATCATTTACTTCTAGTAAAGTTACTCCCGCGATTGCAACAAACATACCCACGATAAATCGACGGTCAAAGAGCTGACCAAAAGCTAGCCACCCTCCTAATATAGTAAATATGGGAGCCATATTATGCATGATGCTAGAGTTGGCAACACTCGTCTGAGTTAAAGACCAAGTCCAAGCTATCAAAGCCATCGCTAAAAGCAAACCATCTGCAATCAGTAGCCTTTTTTCTGAGCCCAGATTATTTTTATTTAGTTCTGGTTCAGTTTCCTGCTTTTGGTGACCCACATTTAACAAGTTATTCAGTAGTCCAAAGGCAACAGCCGCAATCCAAAAACGATTAAATGCCGTAGCATTTGGTCCCATTTCCAGTTCACTCAAACGAATAAAAATTGGTGAAAAAGAAAGACATATTATGCTACCAATTAATGCAGCAAAAGAATCTATTGGAAATGAAGATAGGTACTGTATTTTTGACAATTTACCTTGAGCATTCATGTTTCTTTATTTATCTATTTTTATTAAAAGCATATATGATAGTATAAACCCTAACACCTGTAGCTATTGAATGGATAGTAAAAATTTAAATCAATAGTTTATTTTGATGCTGTTGTTGTCGATATTTTTTTAAATAAATACTGTATATAAATAGCTGATAATCGGAGACTCATGTAAATGACTACTCAACCTTTATACTAATATTTTGAGGTTTGCTCCTTTCAGGCATAAATAATGACTGCATTACCCCAAATTTTTTTGAGCAACGATGTGAATAACTAAAGGTAGTTTTTTTAAATTAGTTTTAACGGTTTTTTATTCATCTGATAAAAACCCTACTTTCATCTCATATTAAGCAAAACTCAGAATAGTTTTAATCAAGTTCATAATAAATAATTTTATTTTATATATTTACTATTTAAACTCAGTTATTAGCAGATTCAATTGCAGGTTTAATAGCAGATATACTAGAGAGCGTCAAATACATTCCGAATAAAATGACTAGGAAATTTACCAAAGTCCACAATTGAATACGTTCTCAGAAAATCGCTCAACCTTCTACAGCGCTAAAAGCTGGAATAAGCAACGCAACTAGGCTATCAAGGGGTGAGCTTAAATATATGTAATGATTAATATATGTAATGATTATTAATATCAATTTAGGCAGCGGAATAGCCAGTGTAATCCTAATTGATGTCGTAGACATAGACCGAGTAACCATGGGCTAGAAAATTAGCAGCTTGTCGCCCTCCAATATTGCCGCAACCTATGATACCGATGGTGGGATAATTGAGGGTAGATTCCCTGTCCGAAGTGTTGTTAATTGGTAACATATATTGCTTAACTTTTTTGATAGGGCGAATCTTAAGCCGAACGCTATTTAATCCCCACCCAATTCTACCAATTTACCAATATTAAAATCAATCCTTACCCAGCCTTTTAGTTTCCGTAAATTCTCTAATAAGAGTAAAGTAATTTGCCAATGGGGTACGGTTAAGAAGGGTAAGGGATCGTTGACTTGAAAAATGGCATCTGTACCCTTGACAATCTTTTGAATCCACCCTTGTAAAGCTGACCATGATCTGATCTCAGTCAGCCGCCAAATTTCATGATAGAGCCAGTAAGTTGGTTTACTGTCAGGGCGGGGCACAATCGGTGCTTGATTTTCCTCATCACTATCTTTTAGGTAAGCATCTGCTAATCCTGGATGATTGTAAAACATGGTGATAGCAGAATGGGTGCGAGGATTACATTCAATGGGATAGACGGTGCCGTCTTCGGTTTGAATGAAGTCAAAGGAAATTTGTCCTGTCAAATTTAATTCCTTGACAAATTTCTCTACCCATGCATATATCTCAGGCTTATCAAGATGCTGATAATTAACTTGGAAAGGAGACGATGGGGAACAGCAGTGAAGTCTAATTTTTCCCTTGCGGACTGTACTGTGGGTGCAATACTCCTGACCGGTAATAAACTCTTGCATTGTCCAAGGGTTTTCCTTTGTAATAGGAAGATTTTTGACATAATCTTCCATTCCTTCAAAGGGAAACTTGGTCATATCCAAGCGAGAAACTGAATCATACTGAATGCTTTTGAGAATATACCGACTCCCATCTGCTTTGAAGTCAAAATCTAGAATTTGTTGTGGATCGGTAATTAGGAAAGACTTTGGTGCTGATAATCCCAAACAACGGGCTTGCTCGCACAATGTAAATTTGTCGTCTAACATCTGGGTGATGTCAGGAGAAAAGTGGATGACTTCGCAGTAGGGGGAGAGTAACGTTCCAGCGACAGAATCATAATAGCTCGCTACTGGGCTAGATACGGGAATGAAGGCATCAATGTTTTCTTTTTGAACAATTTTTAGTAAGGCTTGGGAATAACCATTGGGATATTTTTCTGGTGCTGGCACGGTATAAAACCCTTTAACCGCATTAGAAAATCGGTGACCAGATAGCCAATATTTATGAGTTTCAACTAAAAAGACATTGTGCCCAGACTTATGAAAAGAGCGAGCCAGTTGCAGGGCTTTGGTCATTTTGCCCCCGGTAATCAAGATGTTTTTGGAACCTTCAACAGGTATTCGTCCTCTGCGAAATGGGGAAGTTATCCAATTGATTACTAGGGAAATAAAGACGAGAGTGGCATTTAGAGGTAAGGCAATTAACAGTAAGGTTAAGGTGCCGATATTTTTTAGTAAAGCAATCATTATTTACTAGGGGAAGAACAAGGCAATGGAGCTGTTCATTGCCTTTTGTTTATTGTCTGATCGTAATTTATCTAGGTGCGTCGGATGATAGTTAAACCATCTCGCAACGGTAGTAACACTTGTTCTACTCGGGGGTCATCCGCTACAAACTGGTTAAATTTAGCGATCGCACTTCCATTGGCAGTCTGTTGCTCTGGGGGTAAATAAGGTTGTCCCTGAAGCAGGGTATTATCCACACAGATAAAGCCACCAGGAGTCAATACATCCCTGTCTAGCAAGACCTTTAAATAATCGACATACTCCTTCTTATCAGCATCAATAAATACCAAATCGAAGGATTCCTGGGCATCTGCCAACTTTTCTAGGGTTTCCAAAGCTGGAGCGACTTCCACTTTAATTTTGCTGCCGTGAGGAGATGCTTCAAAGCAAGCACGGGCAAAGTCGGCGACATATTGATCGACTTCACAGGCAACCAAGTCCCCATCTTCAGGCAAGGCTTCTGCCATGGCTAGAGCGGAATATCCAGTAAACATCCCGACTTCTAGGATGCGCTTTGCCTTAGTCATGTAGACAAACAACTTGAGGGTTTGTCCTTCAATATGCCCAGAGAGCATCTCTTGCTCCAACTGGCGCACGGTTTCTTCATCTGAGAAAAGCTTGCTCCAATCTTCTCTTGCCGTTTTCTGGGCTAAGGCCGCTAGGGCAGGAGACTCTGGAGTCGCACATTCTTCAAGGTAAGGATCGATGCCAGCGGCTAGGGCTAGTGCTTGTTGGAGAGACGCCATCAGAGAAGCGGGCACTTTCTCCTGTTCGGCCATCTCCACGATTCCTTCCAGCTGTTGCACTAAAATTCCTAAGGGAGTTACGGGCCTTGGAGTTGGGGGACTTTGTAATAGGTTAGTCATTTTTACTCCTTTTATTCAAGGCCGAGGTCGCTGAGGTACATTTCTGTGCCTTTTCCATCATCAGGAAAAGAAGAACATAATTCCTTATGCTTGTCAATGGCTAGTTGTAGCAATCCTGACGATACTTCTTGAGCGTAATCACAGGAACCAATCCCTGTTGGCAATGGAGCCCATAAACCCCCTTCTCCTCGCTTGCGCCGCATATTTTTCTGACCTTCAAGCATCAGGTCAATATCTTCTAGGATGGGGTGGTAAACAGACAGACCCAGAGAGCGACACAAAGCGATAATGCGATCGCGTTCTTCTGGTTTGACCCAGCCCATTTCTGCAGCTAAAGTCGCGCCGAACGCCATGCCAATAGTGACAGAATGACCATGCATCAATTTGGCAGCAGGTTCAAAGCGAGGACTCCAGGTGTGACCATAAGCGTGGGGACGGTCTTGGTAAGTCTCGAACATATTTGTTCCTTCATGCTTCATGTAGGAAAACAATGCCCGATAGATGATGGTATCAGCGATCGCTGCGAGTTTCTCATCGCCATTTATGGTCGCAAAGTGAGTTTCTACTAAGCGCGGACCGTATTGTTCCATTAACTCAAACAGAACCGGATCATCGGTGACTGCCATTTTAATAATTTCTGCCATACCGTTGCGGACGTGACCTGTCGCCAAAGTACGGAAGAAACTGCGGTCTACCAAAGTCATTACTGGAGGATGATAGGAGCCAATGCTGTTCTTGAATTGGGCACCATTGGTGCAAGTGCGGGGCGACGGACCAGCATCAATAGCAGCCACAACCGTGGTTCCGACCATAATATAAGGAGTGCGTCGGTGCTGCAGGGCGCAGGCAAGTCCAGCTACGTCACTCAGCACACCGCCCCCTACTACTAGTACGGGTTCGTTGCGGGACACGTCGCAGCCATCTTTACCTAAAAATTTCAGCAAGCGGTGGACGGTTTCGGGAGTTTTGTCAGATTCCCAAGCGCGGCAGGGCTGCAAGTTTAGAGGAATTTCATACTCCTCGAAGTAGCGGCGAATTGAGGCTCCGTAAAGCTCATCTACGGTCTGATCCACAATTGCCACACAACGACCGCGACGACTGTAAACCTCCGCCAAAGTGGGATTAGCAGGGTTGAAAACTCCGTCTACTAATTTAACTGTTGCCTTTAGCGCATAGGTAGCAGAGATTTCAAAAGAGCGACCGTCTCCACTAGCAGCGATTTCTCCATGACCGGTGTACCACTCTGAGGTGCGGTACTTTTCTGGGTGGTGGAATTGAATAATCTGCTCTGACTGTGAAGGAGAGAGCTTTAGTGATTTTGGATTAGGTTTAGCTTGAACCATAATTGTGTTGTTTGGAGATTGCTTGTTTGGATGTTCCGATCTGAAAGAATTTACATGGCAAGGCAGATTTCTAGGTATATTTCCGTCCCCCTAGCCCCCCAATTTGCCGGTGCGACTCGCGGCGAATTTAATTCGACCACTGCAAGGGCACCGGGGCAGGGAACAAAACCCTCAACTTCCCCCAAAATTGATACCGCTGGCGAAATTAATATTTGTTTAGACATAGGTCAACCGGTCGGCCCAAGAGCAGCAAAACGAGAACATCGGGTAGCTGCAAATGGAACTCCCTGCCACCAATTAACCAAACGCACAAT
>NZ_JAAHHZ010000215.1:0-8335 GCF_010672005.1 Moorena sp. SIO4A5
CATCCCATCCATTCAATCTCCAGCTCAAGGACAAACAAGCTTTGGCCTTTACCAAGCAAAATGGCACACTGATTTTAACCCAGAACGACTATAACCTCTGCCTGCTCCAAGGGGATTTCTGTATCGCCATGGCAGGCACAGCCACAGAGCAATTTGTCGGGTTAGGAAAACCAGCCATTGCCATGCCAGGAGTTGGTCCCCAATATACCCCTGCTTTTGCCGAAGCCCAAACTCGCTTGTTAGGTCCATCGTTAGTAATAGCACAGCAACCAGAATTTGTGGCAACCATAGCCCAACAGTTATTGCAGAACCCAGACAAGTTACAGCTAATAGCAGAAAATGGACAGCGACGCCTTGGTCAACCAGGGGCAGCAGCTCGGATTGCTAAGTGTTTGATGGCAAAGATGAATTCTTAAGGATTAATTATTAATTATAGAGTTTATCATGGTACTGAGGTACACATAATTTTTACCCAATTTCCAATTCCCTGTTTCCTAAAAAAAAAGATGCTATGCTATAAAATTTATCGCCAAACATCGATATAGTCAACACCATATAATGATTTTGGAATTAGTGCAGAAGTCGGGAACTTTGGTGGATTGGGCAAATTCGCAGCAGCAGGGAATAAAAATTGACGAAACCATTATCACAAAAGCGATGGCTCCCGGTCTATACTGGGCTTTTAACAAAATTTAACATTTTTTTATACCATGAAAAGTAATTCTTACGATACTATGGCTAAGTGGAAAACTTAGGAGGCAAGGAAATGAACGATCAAAGATGGATTACTCTAGGTTTTCGCCCTTGCTGAATCTCTGGGAATTAGACCTACTGAGTTGTTAGCTCGTAAGGCAGTCGATGATTAGTGTAAAACTCATCCCGTTGGCTGAATAAGTTGTTAGTAAGTAAATACAGAGAATGACCCAAGTCTATACCAAAGATTTTGAAATCCAATGCCCTCCCCCACAGCGCACCTGGAGAGAAATTTCCCAAAAAATTGCTGCGCTTCCCTTACCAGGTGTTCCCATTCGCTTGATTTTAACCAAGGTTGAAGGAGACACACTCACCTTTGAATCCAGCTTTATCGATACAGACAGAGAGCCGGTTTGGTCATCGTTACTAGACATTAATATTCGTCAACGGGTTTCTAACCAACCGTTTGTCGCAGTTAGTATTATTCCCACAGGAGTCAGAGCAGAAATTGGTGGTTTTGCCGGAGATGCTACTCCCAGTACCAATCTGTTAGCGACCGCTTGTGACTATCTGGTCACTAATCCCAATGCCGTTACTGCGTCGGATATCTATTTCGGTCAGGATAATGTTCTTTATCTGGAAGGTAATCTGATTTGTCAGTTACTCCTGGGTAATATTGGAGTGATTCCAGAAAAGCGCAAAAACATTGCAGCAATTATAGAAAAGCCAAGAGATGAGCGATTTTTAAACAATGTGATTAATGCGCTCAATGGCTTGCGCGCTGTAGGGGGAATTAATATCGACCCTGTAGTTGTAACGGGTGGCCCAGTAGAAACCGCCTGTACCTATTCCCAGTATGGTAATGCTTCCGGGGAATTTAAAGGTATGGACGAATTGATGAAGGCTCTAGATGTGGTGGAAAATTCTTCCGCTAGGGCAGTGGCTTTAATGACCACTTTGGAAGTAGACGATAAAATTCGTCAAGCTTACTACCGAGGGGAATCTATCCCCAATCCTTGGGGCGGTGCGGAAGCAATTATGACCCACATGCTCACTAATTTCTATCCCTTTACTGCTGCCCATGCTCCCTTATTATTAGAGTGGGAACATACGGGATTTGGGAAATTAGTAGACCCTAGGGATGGAGCAGAATTAATTTCCAGTGCCTATGTTTGTTCGCCCCTCAATGGTTTAATCAATTCTCCCCGTCCGGTAAGGTTTGATACTCCCGTAGCAGCAGGGGAAACCAGGATATCGGTAGAGAATGTCTCGGCGGTGGTAATGCCAGAAACAACCGTGGGAAATATTCCGTTCTTAGCATCTTTAGACCAAGGTGTGCCGGTAATCTTAGTTAAAGATAATACCACTAAGTACGATATTACTCCTGAAAGATTGCAAATCGAAACTCAGGGCAACCCGATATATCGTGTCAATAGCTACATGGAGGCGGCGGGATTGCTATTAGCCTTACGTAATGGTATTGCAGTTGAAAGTACAATTCGTCCGATCCCACAACTTCAGCCGATTTTTCTGTAATTAAATTTAAGTATAATATGAAAAAAACAAGGCATTTAACTAAAGAGCAAATTGCCGAATATCATAGTAATGGTTTCATTATTGTACCCAATTTATTTGACTTAGAAGAAATCCAACCATTGTATACAGCTTGTGAAAAATATCCAGACATATGGGCAGCAGAATCGTATTACAAAAACAGTGATGGAAGCTCAAACAGCTTTGTGTGTTACTCTCATCTAAGTGATTCACTGCTAGGAGTTTTTCCTCGCATAGCTAGAATGGTAGATTCGGTTGAAGCTATTTTAGGTGAAGAATCCTATCATTTTCACTCCAAACTGGTGAGGAAAAAAGCTTACAGCAAATCTAATCTTGATTGGCATCAGGACTATGGAACTTGGTATCACTATGGCTGTATATTTCCCGATCTGATTACTTGTGGTATTGCAATCACGGACATTACTAGAGAGAATGGTTGTATGCAAGTGGTCAAAAAATCTCATTTGTTGGGACTTTTGAAGCATATGAGACTTGGCGATTCAGAGGTAACCGATCCTGAAAGAATTCAAAAAGTTTTGGATAAATTAGAGATTGTTTTTTGCGAAATGAAAGCTGGAGATGCTTTATTTTTCCATGCTAATTTACTGCATCGTTCTACTCCAAACTATACTAACAAAATGCGAATCATTTTCCATTGTACTTATAACAGGATGTCAAACGAACCCTACAAGGAAGAGTGGAAGGCACATCACAGTTATCAACCATTGAACAAGTTATCTGATTTGGCGATTAGAGAAGGTCACTACAATGGCATCTTTAATCAACAAGATTTCTTCCAAGCAGAAAATGAAGAAGATAAAGGAATTGGCTTAGCTTATAGCAAGTTTTGAGGATGCTCAATAACTATGAGACAACAATATTACCCCCGAAAAATTCCTAAACTATGACTCAAGCATCTTCTGCTTATAAGCTAATCGCATCTCATAATCAGAGGCTTTAAATAACCACTTGCACCCAGTATGGTCAAATCTAACTTAACCGAGCAAGAAAGTCTAGAGAATAAGCGGTTCGTCAAAATCTCCGATCGAGAAGATAGAGGTGATATTCCCCAGTCAGCTTGGAGACCTCTGACTGACAACTATCATTTACAAACCTGGAAAGGGATACAGATGGACAAAAGTCCTCTGGAAATTGCCATTTATCCTATGCTGATATACGAACTCCAGCCTAAAAGTATCATTGAACTTGGTGCATCTACAGGAGGAAGTGCAGTATGGTTAGCAGATCAGTTGGAATTGTTAGGCATTAACGGAAGTGTCTACTCTGTTGATATCGATTTATCCTTACTTGATGAAAAAGCCAAAGCTAATCCCAAGATAAAATTTTTGGAAGGCGATTGTCACCAGATCGATATGGTTTTATCGACCGCACTACTTTCTACACTTGCTCATCCTTGGTTAATCGTAGAAGATGCTCATGTTAATTTAGTGGGTCTCCTAAACTATTTTCATAATAATGGCTTACAAAGTGGAGATTATCTAATTGTTGAAGACACAAATAAAGCTATGTGGGAAGAGTGGTCTGATTGGGAAGATCGAGAATTTATTGAACAGATGAAACGCAAGCTATTTTCACTAAAAAACTGGCTTATGAAGCATCAAGATGAATACTTAATTGATACTTACTACCAGGATATGTTTGGTTATAACGGTTCTAAAAATTGGAATTCGATGCTTAAAAAAATCTAGATGGAAACTTACGCCAGCCAATCTATAGCAACTCTCTATGCCATGGGGTACAAAGGGATCCCCCTAAATCCCCCTTATCAAGGGGGACTTTGAGGTTGATCAGCGTACCTCATAAATCCTAGAAACGCTATATATAAAATTTAAACTCTCATCTCAAACAAAAAACAATCTATATACAATATGTATAAACTAACTGAGGCTCAGATTCAAAGTTTTCATAAAAAAGGATGGCTTGGACCTCTTGATACGTTCTCTTCTACAGAAGTTGAGTTGGTAGGCAAACAACTGAGGGAAATTAGTCAAGTAAAAGAAATAGAAGGCTTTGAAGTCGTAAGTTTTTATAACAAGTATATGGATTGCTACACACCTCGCGATCATCATTTTGCTTGTGAATCTGTCACTAAGTTGTTTGCTGACAAAAGAATTATACAACGGCTAAATCAACTAGGTAAAACTGATTTATTACTATGGAGAACGAATATTTTTCATCGTATGCCCGGACAGGCAGGAATCGGTTGGCATCAAGCCTTCGATTACTACGGATTTGACGTTGACGAGACTAAAAGAAGAGATCTCGATTTTCCCAAAGATGAAGATATATTAGACTTAGTAGTGTGGGTAGCCATTGAAGATGTAACGCCGGAAATTGGTACTTTACGATTTGCTAATGGCTCATACAACACAAGATTTAAAATTATTAAAACACCTGTTGACCAAGGTACATATCCCGAACAGAAGTATTACGTTTCTGGAAATCAGAGCAAATCATACGCAAAATCCTATGACTTTAATGAAGATGAATGGGAAATAGAAACTTTGCCTGAAATAAAAGCGGGTCAGATTGTAATTTTTACTGAACGAGTAATGCACAGTGCGCCTGCTAATTTGTCACAGCAAGAGCGATTTGCTATTAATGGACGCTACATTTATCCCCGTGTCACAGTTTATCCAGACCGACTAGCTGGCGATTACATTGACAACTATGGTCGAGATATCAGTAACCACTTTTGCGTGTTAGTCTCTGGGAAAGATAATTTTGGGGTTAATGTAGTGAAAGAGGGGAAACCTATGAACCAGACATAATGTTTGGGAGTATGTTTTTTGTCAATTTTTAATTGTTGTAGGTATATAAGAATGCCAAAGGATATTTACACGATATTTAGTGAGTTAGCTACCTTAAAGCAAGACTTATTTAAGTCTTATTTTGAAGATCAAGAAATCAAAGAATTTTTTTTGGGTGAAGAAATAGCATACGACTTTTTTTTCTACCCAGCAATATTTAGAAAATATCAAATTAAACCTCGGGGGGCACTCTATTTTGGTGGGCATAAAGGCGAACTACTTTTGCAGTTTATCTTAGTGGGATTTACTGATATAATTATAGTCGAGCCAGTACCTGAGTTATTTGAACAGTTGCAAGTAAAAATTGAACAGATCCACCGTTTGTTGAACTGCTACGGAGATCTTATTAACGACAAACCAATTAGCTCAATAGAAGCAGTCCAATGTGCAGTCAGCAATGAGAATGGCTCAGCGGAATTTCATGTTACATCAAACTCATACATAGGGTCGCTGTTTAAGCCAAATGCTAAAGTCTTTGAAGAACAAGAAATATTCACAGATGCAACAGTAAATAAACGCATCATCGTTCCAACCAGAACAGTCGATAGCATTATCAAACAGTCTTCCAAGAATTTCTCTGATTTCAATTTCTTATATCTAAACACTCAAGGGGCTGAATTGCAGGCTTTAGAATCAGCGGAAAAAACTCTAGCTCACATTGACTGTATCTATCTAGAAAAAGATATTGCCCCTCGTTACGAAAACTTGAATTCTGTAGAAGAAATAGACCGTTTCATCTTAGAGCGCAATTTTGTCAAGGAATGGGAATACCTTGATGAAAGGTGGGGTGTAGCTTTTAGTTTTTATGTCAAGACTAAAACATAATAAATTGAGACTCAACGCCACCCGATATATCGTGTCAATTTAAGCAAATCTTAAATTAATACTCGACTAACATGAATCAACCTTCTTCTGCTTATCAGGCCATTACATCCCATAATCAGAATATTCAGGTCAGCCTTTATACTCCCGCCCACCAAGGAATTGCTCAAAATAGCGTACGCCTGAGTGAAGAAATCTATCAATATGATGTAGCGTTCCTCACTCGCCCTCGCACTGAGAGCATCGAAAAACATTTCTCTGAAATGTATGGCACTAAACATACCTTTTGGCTAACTGGGGGCGGGACTCAAGGGGTTTTAACGGCTTGTGCTTTATTGGGTACTCAGTACAAACGAGTGGCGATCGCTCTTAACAGTCATATTGCCACCATAAACGGCATCATTTTAGCAGGATTAGAACCCTATTTTATTCCTTCTGTGTCTTTGATGCCCACTACCTCCGAAGTTATTTCCGCATTAGAAACCAGTGGCGTATCGGCTTTGTTACTAACTCATCCGAGTTATGAAGGTGTAACTGTGGATCTGGCATTGATAGCTGATTACTGTCGCGATAGCGATATTGCTTTAGCAGTAGATGAAGCCCACGGTAGTCATTTTCCCTTTCTCGACGAACAATGGCAATCAGCGATCGCATTTAAGGCAGATATCGTCACCCATAGTATGCACAAATATACTGGGAGTTTGGTACAGACGGCTTTATTGCATTTACCCACTGACTCTAGGTTTAGTATTGAACAAGTTATGGGGGTGATGCCTTTATTTGAAACCACTACCCGCAGTAACCTGTTAATGCTGAGTATTGAAGATGCGATTAAGAAGGGGTATTCTGAGGAAGGTCAAGCTTTATTTTGGCAAGCTATTGGTGAATGCGATCGCCTGCGCAGTCAATTGGATAATTACGGCAAGGTGTTAACGTATGATGCCCAAGTTAGCGATCCTCTGAAAATCTATTTAAAAAGCGATCGCACTACAGGGGAAGAGTTAGCAGAGCTGTTGTACGAAAGCGGGATTGATGGGGAATTTGCTGGTGAGGAGGGATTGTTATTAATTTTCTCTTTCCATCACAATCAACAAGATTTCCAATTTATGAGAGAAACCTTAGCAGCCATTGTGCCGATTCTGAGGGAAAAAGCACCAAAAGATACTTTACCTGACAGTTACTTTTGCCGTCGTCCTCAAATGAGGACTTTACCTAAAGATGCTTTCTTTAGCCGGAAAGAAAAGTTACCCATTGGGCAAGCATTAGGTAAAATTAGCAGTTGCTGTATCAAGAAAGTTCCCCCAGGGAGTCCAATTTTGATACCAGGAGAAGAAGTTACTCAGTGGCACCTGCAACGTTTATCTCCTGATACTGTTGTTGAATTAGTTATGGAGTGATTAAAGATGGTCGAAGAACAAGCCAACGATTTTTTAGAAGCAAGACCTTGGTTATCTGGGATTTGTGATAGCCAAAGTACTGAGGAATTAAAAAGTAAGTACGATAGTTGGGCGAATACTTACGATGCAGATATAAAAGAAGATTGGTCTTTTATGCCTGCTAACATAGCACAGACATTAAGCAAACTGCTTCCTAAGAAAGATGCCACAATTCTAGATGCTGGTGCTGGGACAGGGTTAGTGGGTGAAGCCTTATACCAAAAGGGATATACTAATCTTATTGCTGCGGATTTGTCAGAAAAAATGCTGGCGATCGCTAAAGAGAGACAAGTCTACAAGGCTCTCCATCAGTGTAATTTAGAAGATTCTCAAATTTTTAGTAATTCAGTAACTTTTGATGCTATTATTGCTGCAGGGGTTTTTGCTTATGCTCATGCTGGGGTTGAGGTATTAAACAATCTATTCGGTCTTTTAAAAGAGGAGGGAATTTTTTTGTTGACGATACGGGAAGACTATCGCCGTGAAATGCAGACAGCCTTAGAGCAATTACCGTGGACACTAGTTAGTGAAGAGGGTTTTCCGATATATGAAGAAGCCAAATTGATGTATCTTATGGCTTTTAAAAAGAAGGAGTGATCGCTAAGTTATTTGAAGTTAATTTACTTATTTCACACTTTCCTTATACACACTCCTACCTACAAGCTCCATCTGTGAAGTACAATTTATACAAATTTAGATAAGCTTACCCTGTAACTTATAGTTGTTGATTTCAATTAAAATACCATGAATAATATGAATCAATCAGAATTAAAACTTGGCTTAGAAAAACTAAAGCAAGATTGGGAACCAAAACTGAGGGGGTGACGAAATGAGCTAAAACGCAGATTCTATAAGCGACCTAGCCCTTAAACCGCGTTGATAATACTTTCGTTTATTAGGATTTAATTTCATTAATTCGGTTACTAATTTTAGACAAACATCCTTAAAATTCATCCAGGTTTGACCATACAAACCAACGTAAAAACTGCTATGCCTCCG
>NZ_JAAHHZ010000216.1:0-8272 GCF_010672005.1 Moorena sp. SIO4A5
TACTTAATCGGTGATCAAGGTCAGCAATTGGAATTCAGTGATGAGGATAGCTCAAAGTTATGTCTATTTTTATGATCGGCACCCAACGCTCAGGCTCTAATTTATTGCGCCTGATGTTGAATCAGATCGGTGATCTCGCTGCTCCCCACTCCCCTCACATATTGCAGCGGATGATGCCATTACTACCTAGCTATGGGGATTTGAGTCAAACGGACACCTTTACCCTCTTAGTCAATGATGTGTGTCGTTTAGTGGAACTCAATCCCGTCCCTTGGGAGGGTGTGCATTTAGATACAAAGGAAGTTATTTCCTTTTGCCGAGAGCGGTCTTTGGTGGCGATATTTGCCTCTGTTTACGATATTATGGCACAAACTTGGGGAGCACGGCAATGGTGTTGCAAAAGTTTAGCCAACGTTTACTACCTGCCAGAGATTACCGCTTACTTGGAAAACGCTAAATTTATCTATTTGTACCGGGATGGTCGAGATGTGGCGGTTTCTTTTAAGAAGGCAGTGGTTGGAGAAAAGCACTTCTACCATATTGCTCAAGAATGGGCAAAAGCCCAGCGTTTAGCACTCCAGATGCGCTCTCGCCTAAGTCCCGATAGGTTTTTCAGTATCAGTTATGAAACCCTAATCAGCTCTCCTGAGACTACTCTGCAGGATCTGTGTAATTTCCTAGGGGTGCAGTATACTCCTGAGATGCTGGATTTCCATCAATCCCAGGAAGCCTCGAATACTGCAACGTCTAGCTCCCTATGGAGTAATGTAACCCAACCTGTAATTAAGCAAAACACTAAGAAGTTTCTCCAGGAAGCTACGGATGAGGAAATCCTGATTTTTGAATTGGTGGCGGGAGATGTACTTGATGCTCTCGGTTACGAACGGGTTGGGATTCTTCAAAGTAAAGAAATCAAATTCAGCAGCACTGCGATCGCTAAATTTAATGCGATTAACCAAAGGTTAAAAGCAGAAGTACGCCAAAAGATGGATCCTGAGGACTTAAAGCGACGGGATCGCCAAGCCACTTTGCTCAAAGAGATTAAAGCACGCCAGACCGTAGTGGCTTAAATAACTGACTATGTTAAAAAAACTGCATGTAAACTCGGAAAATCCCGAGTCGGTATCCCTTTGGTTTCTGTTCTGGAACTTTTTCAAGATCGGAAGTACAGCCTTTGGCGGTTTCATGGCTCTGATTTCCGTAGTTGAGAATCGGATGGTGCGGCGGCACAAGCTCCTCACCCATGAAGATATGCTAGATGGCATTTCCTTAGCCACTGTTTTACCTGGCCCAGTTGCTGCTAATGTAGTAGCCTATGTGGGCTATCGCTTGCGGCGGACTAATGGAGCTGTAGTCAGTGCTATCGGTGTGTTGCTCCCTTCTTTTATCCTGGTAATTGGTCTCACCATTGCTTATCTCCAGGTCGGGGAAATTCCAGCACTTCAAAAAGCCTTTGCGGGATTTATTCCTGCGGTGGCGGCGATTATCTTGAGTGCCGCCAGGCGCATGAGCAAAAAAGCGATCAAAGGCTGGCGGGAAGTAATGATTGCTTTGATAGCGGCAGTCCTACTCAAGGTAATAGGAGGATTCTACATTACTGTACTAGTCGTGGTGGGTTCTGGATTGGTAGGATGGCTTTGGTTAGGTGACACTAAGCAGTCGGGACAGGAGAATTCCCAAGCTCAACCGATTCAGGAGTCAATTCAGGGGATTTCCTGGCTGAAGCTGTCAGTCACCTTGCTCATCCTCCTGAGTTTTCTGTTGCTTTCTCTGATTCCCCTACCCTTTTTGGGGGAAACCAGCCTCGCGAAACTATTCGTCACATTTTCCGGCATGAGCCTAATGCTATTTGGTGGAGGCTACGTGTTCATTCCCCTGATTCAAGAAGTGGTGGTGAATAATTACGGTTGGGTGACTCAGACAGAATTTGCTAATGCGATCGCAATCGGACAAATTACTCCTGGACCAATTCTGATCAGCGCTGCCTTCATCGGTTATGTGGTGAAAGGGATTTCGGGAGCAATAGTAGCAACAGTAGGAATTTTTTTACCACCAGGACTGCTGATGGTAACCTGTTCCCACTTATTGAAACATATCAAAGAATCTACAGTCATTCAGGCGGCGCTCAAAGGAATTCGTCCTGCCGTCATTGGCATGATCATTACCGCTGCTATTGTAGTAGCTGGGAGTGCTGAATTTCATGTTGGCAGCCTGGTGATCTTTGCCGCAGCTTTAGCTGCCATGTGGCGGTTCCGCGTGAAGGTGCTGTTAATTATCCCGATTGCTGGAATTTTAGGCTTAGTACTTTACTCAATCTAGAATGGGTTGCTATAGCAAAGGGAACAGGGAACAGCGGATCACCGGAACAGGGAGCAGGGAGCAGGGAGTAGGGAACAGGGAACAAACATTCTCTCAATTGATTTAGGATTGCTATAATATAGAGTTTTAAAACAAGTTGTAAAGTTATAGATTGTCGAAAAAGGCAAGAGGCAAGAGGAACCCACCCCTAACCCCTCCCAGGAGGGGAAGGCAAGAGGGGCAAGAGCTCCAGAGTTTTTTAGTAAAATAAAATAACACCTTCTCGGTTTACATCTCAAATACAAATGCTATAGCAATCCGTGTAGGAATGGTGAGAATTTTTGTTCCCTACTCCCTACTCCCTACTCCCTACTCCCTGTTGCCTGTTCCCAGAATTCCTAAACGGATCCCTATTAGCATGCCAACTTTTTAGCGTCAACGTTTCAATCAGCTTATCCAGGGAGCCATAATCCTCTGCCGGTAAAAATTTTTCTATCTTAGCAGCTACGAGGGCTGGATGGTTTGCTGGGATATTCAGAAGCGCTTCAGTCACTGCTGCGACTAATTGCGGGTCAGTACCCTTAACCGCAGCAATTGGCCACTCGGGATAGAGCTGGGTGGTATGAGTATAGAAGAATTCGTCCTTAGCCGAATCTAGGATTCTCAGCTGTTCCAGGTTTTCCAACAAGCCTTGGTTGAGCATCTTTTCTAATTGACCTGTACGGATAAACCCAACATCAATTTTGCCGTTGACTACGTCAAGCACGATCTTGTCTTGTGATTTGTTTTCCACAAAACTGCTGAAGTCCAGGAACGGGTCAATACCATGTTCAAGCAGATGATAGATTTGGAAAGTGCAGCCAGCCGCCGCCGTTTGAAAAGCCACGCAGGCTGCCTTCTTACCCTGCAGATCCTTCAGCTTGTAGATATTGCTATCGCTTCTGACGATGATCAGACCACCAAATTTTGTACCCACCTGAGGTCGAGAGTGGGTAAGTAGAAATTCCGTATCGTAGAGCCGACGGATTTGCACAGCTGCCAGAGGATTGTTGGTGGTAAAGTGCAAATTACCTTGGGCTACTTCAATGAATTGACTTTCTTGGGTAACAGGTACTAAGGAGAAAGGGCGATTAATCACCCCAGAGAGGTAGTTTAGGAGTGGCTGATACCGTTGTTTGACAGAATCCACGCTATCAATGATCAGCACACCCACCCGGACAGTATTGTCCGACACTTGTTGATGGGAAGTATCAACGGGTATCACTGATGGGTTTGCAGACTGTTTCTTCTCGCAGGCGGTAAGCCCTAGGATAAGAGCAATAGATACACCAGTCAACAGATGAATTATTGTCTGTTGATAACTTATTGAGTTTACTAGATTTTTAACCATCAAAACCGATTAAATTCTTCAATAATAAGAATCATAAAAATAATTTAAAATATATCTTATTTTTTATTTAGCAAGAGTTATTTCAATTGATGGATACTTTGATAAATTTTCGATGAAGTTTCGATGAAGTTTTAGATATCTCTTAGCCAGCCTTAGTTTTTACTGTCAGCAGTTGCGAGCATACACAAAAACTCCCAAAAACTCTACCTGTAGAGTTAGATATGACTATATCACTACTATCCCTAGCGTATATTAATTAAATTGGCGTAACTCTTAAGGCATAAAATTCAGTTAATTGACTGAGATTAATTCCTAGATAAATATGGTTACATTAAAAACTGTAGTCAATCTATAAATTATAAATAGGTTGTGAACTCTCACCCGGCCAAGATTCCTGTAATACCAAGAATTTTTGGTTTATGGATTTTCACAACTCGTTTATAAACCCTATAGTTATCCTGATCGGAAAAATAGTCACAGTCCTATGCATTGTTCAAAAGACTTACCCTGGGAATTACCAGTCATACCTCAAGGGATAACCCAAGATCGACAACAGCACTACCATCAACAATCAAGTCAACCCACCGATTCCAACAATTCCCAACCACAAAGGAAAAGTAATGATCTGCGCACTCAATTATTGAAGACCATTCTCCCAGCGGTTTTAACCCCTCTAGGTCTGGCTGGACTATTCAGCTACAGTGCTATTTCCCGCAGCTCCCAACAGCAAGCTGAGCAACTATTAGAGAGTGAAAGCCTAGTTGCGGGCAGAGTTTTCTATATATTTTTGGAGGAAGCAAAAAGAATACCTGCTACTTTGGCAGCTAGCCCTCTAGTAGTTGAGGCGGCTAGCACTGCAGCCAAAGTTTCTCAAGATCAAAACCTTTCCAAATTACCCTACGACGAGGTTGAAGAGTCTTTCTCGGCTACCCGGTTAATCCAGCCAAATCAAGCTCTCAATGATTACTTACGTAAAACTACAGAAATGTATGAGTTTGCCGAGATATCTTTCACCGAAAAGCACGGGTTTAATGTGGCTTACAACAGTCCTACTCCTGAATTTGTCCAACGGAATCAACCCTGGTGGCAAGAGGCAAAATATGATCCCAGTCAGCAGGTGATTAAAACGAAATTTGATCACACTGACGATCGGTTCGTGATTGAGTTCAGCAAAGCGATCACAGACCCAGCAACTGATGAATTCCTAGGGGTTGTTAGAGGAGTTTTGCCTGCCTCGGTTTTCAGCACCATATTTAAAAACCTGCTGAAGGATTTGGAAATTGGGGATTCTCAATCT
Source organism: Moorena sp. SIO4A5 (assembly GCF_010672005.1). Lineage (NCBI taxonomy): Bacteria > Bacillati > Cyanobacteriota > Cyanophyceae > Coleofasciculales > Coleofasciculaceae > Moorena > Moorena sp. SIO4A5. The sequence continues at coordinate 4,986 of NZ_JAAHHZ010000216.1, forward strand.
ATGCAGCTACTAGCCCTGAAAGAAGACGACACTGTGGCTGTTGTTGATACCATCTACCAAGGGAAGAGTAAAGACCAGCCACAGAAACTGCTCGGGGCAAAGGATCAAGTAGTTGTACAGAACCTAAAAATTTTGCTCGAAGCTGTTAAAACTGGGCAAACAGTGCAGCAGAAGGGACTGACCATAAAGTCAGCTAATTCAGAACTTTTCCCAAACTTAAAGCTGGCCACCTTTGATCATAATAGCAGGCACTATATATTGGTTGCAGTTCCTGATAGCAATTGGACTGTGGCCGTCTCGATCAAACTTAGTGAACTCAGAGCAGCGGGTAGAAAAGCGGCAATAGGCTTTGCTAGTGTGTTCGTGCTACTGGGCATTATTATTACCTTGGTAGTGAGAGCTTTATCCGATCAGTTAGCAAAACCCTTGGGTCAGTTGGCTAATACTGCTAAGGCGGTGATTGCAGGCAACCTGAACGTTCAGGCGGAGCTTGTTGGTGCTACCGAGACGCAGCTATTGGCTCAAGTCTTTAATAACCTGGTGACACGGGTCAAAGGTCGATTACAGGAGCAAGAACAAGAAACTGAACAGGCGCGGACACTAGCGCTAGTCAGCAACCAGCTTCAGCAATCCTTAAACTTCGACAATATCCTACAAACTTCCGTTTATGGGGTACACCTTGCCCTCAAGACAGACCGTGTGTTTATCTATCGCTTTAATCCTGACTTCAAAAGCGGGATAATTGCAGCGGAGGTCGTAGATTCTGGTATGGTTGAAGCCCTAGGGCAAACTATTTATGAACCAATCACGACCGGGGAAATTAGACAGTTTAAGTTGGAGAAGCTTGTGAGTGTCGAGAACCTTCAACAAGCTACTCTAACTGGTGCTCCTGGCCAGTTCCTTGAACGCCTTGGTGTCGTAGCCAGCCTAGTTGCCCCAATTATAGTTGGGGGTGAACTTTTCGGCTTGTTGTATGCGAATGATTGCTCAAAACCCCACCCTTGGCAGGAGTCAGAACGTGAGTTAATGCAGCAGTTAACTAGACAAATTGGTGATGCCCTCACCCAAGCCCTGCTCCTGGAACAGCAGCAAGCCACGGTGGACATTTCCCAAACGTTAAATGAGATTACCGCTAGCATGCTTAAATCCCTAGAACGGGAAAAGATTTTCGCAGCTACGGTGGTGGGAATTAAAAGAGCGCTCTCGTGCGATCGCACAATCATTTACCTCCTCGAACAGAATCATAAAGGCTCAATGGTTGGCCTTTCAGTAACTCTGGATGGCTCTGTTACCCCAGAAACACAGAAGGAAGAGTTGGATTTTGCCCTAGAGGATGTTGATCACTACCAGTCACATCAGGTTCTAGCCATTGATAATCTTGAGGGTGAGTTAACCCACTACCAGAAGTCCCAAGTAGAGAGGCTTGGCCAAACTTCTCTACTGCTTGGAGCTAAGGCAAGTTTAGTGGCACCGATTTTCGTGGCAGGGAAATTGATTGGCTTTCTGGCTGCCCATCAATGTTCACAGCCAAGAGCTTGGCAGGAAACGGATATCAACGTTTTCACTCAAGTGGCGATTCAATTGGGCTTTGCTCTAGAGCAGGCTAATCTCCTCGAAAAGACGGAAAGAATTTCTCAAGAGCAAAGACAGGAAAAAGAAGCACTCCAGGAGCAACTGCTGGTACTGCTTGAAAATTTGCAAGGGGCAGCACTAGGAGATCTGACAGTGCGCTCTGACCTGACTTTGGATGAGATTGGTAAAGTTGCTGATTATTCTAACACCATTATTGAAAATTTGCAAACTATCGTAACCCAGGTCAACAACTCAGCGGTTGAAGTCAATACCTTACTGGGAAACAACGAGGTGGTAGTCGGTCAACTAGCAGAAGATGCTCTTAAGCACGCTTCAGAAACCAATCACGCCCTGGATTCAGTGGAGCAAATCACCGATTCGATTCAAGCAGTGGCTGAGAATGCTGATCAGGCGGCGAGGGTGGTTGATGGAATTGCAACCACTGTTGAAGCTAGCAGCAGTGCTATTCATCTAACTCAGGAGAGTATCCTGGAATTGCGAGACACGATTGGCGAAACCACGTCAAGAGTGAACCAGCTAGGTAAATCTTCCGAGAAGATTGCTAAGGTGGTTGCCTTGAGCAACATGCTCTTGGTCCAAACCAATGTTTTGGCTATTAACGCTGAGATTGAGGCTGGGCGGTCTGGTAATGGGATTCAGGGTTTTGTCGTGATTGCCAAAGAAGTAAATCAGCTTACCAACCAATTGATCAAAGCTACCCAGGAAATTCACAAGATAGTAGATGAGATCGACCTAGAAACGTCTCAATTAGTGAAGGTAATGGAACAGAGCACTGCTGTGGTGGAGAAGGGGACAAGTCGAGTTGAGGAAGCTAAGCAGAATCTGAAACAGCTGAGGTCGGCTTCGTGCCAGATCGAGCAGCTAGTAGCAGCCATTTCCCAGGGGAGTGTTTCCCAAAGCGAAACCACTCAGAGGGTTGCTATGTTGATCAAAGAGATGGCTCAATTCTCGGAACGCACCTTTGATTCCTCTAGGGAAATTTCAAGTTCCTTAACCTCAACTGTAGCCGTAGCTCAGGAATTGCAGGAGTCGGTTAGTGGTTTAAAAAGTTAACAAAAATTTTTCAAACCCCTAGAATGCTTTAGGCTTTAGGCTTGAGGTTTTAGGTTTCTGACCTAGTGTCAGGGTGCCTAGTGTCAGGGTGCCTAGTGTCAGAAATGGGCTTTCTTCGATAGGATTTTTTTGTAGCAAAACCACTACATCTTTACCACTACTCTACTCCTTACTCCCTACTACCTACTCCCTACTACCATTAACCTAGGACAAAAGTCCCTCACCCAATTTATAACTGCTATATAGCCTTAAAAAATATATCATCAACCCCACTATTTCTCATAACACCAAAAAATCATCGTATCGCTTTTTAGATAAATCATAGTTTCAAATTAAAATGCTATAATTAACTGGACATATAGCGTTTATCCTAGTAAGCTCATGTCCTGAATACTTATACTAAGATCCGAATCGAAGGCAGAGGGAATCCCCCCTAAACCCCCGCCCGGAAGGTGGGCAGGCAGCTATGCTGAAGTAAAGGAGTAAGGTTTCATCGGATCAGGTTTTTTATCACTAAATCGGGTAAGTCAGCGGGATTGCTCCCGCTTCGTCCCCAAAGCACCGTGCGAACAAGTCTCCAAGTACACGGCGCAACCAATTCCAAAAGAACTCACTTATCATTGCTACTTCTTTTCCTTGAC
>NZ_JAAHHZ010000217.1:0-8256 GCF_010672005.1 Moorena sp. SIO4A5
TCTAATCGAGTCGCCCGTTCGATATCAGATAACCCAGAATCTAAAAAGCTTAGTGCTAAGGAATTGAGGGGATGTTCACCCGGCTGAAGGATTTTTATCTGCCAACTTTCACTACCAGATAACCTCCGTCCCAGTTGTAACTGATACAATAATCCTGCCCTAACTACACTAGATTTCCCACTACCAGACGCTCCCAAGACAGCGAGAAAATTACCAACACGCACCTTTTCCAACAATTGATCCGTTAAGGCAGTACGACCGTAGAAATACCTGGCATCTTCTTCAGTACAATCAAAATAAGTTAAGCCTTTATAAGGACAGATACTTTTTGCCGAGGCAGCCAACTGTTTTGTTGCTGTTGTCCACCTGCGAGTCAGATTAATGGGTTCACCAGAATTACTAAAAATAGGACGCTGGGGAAAAGCATTCTGTTGTTGAGTAAGTAAATCAACTAAGGAATAGTTAGTTACCCATCGCTGTTGGCTTGGTTCCAATCCTAGGATCAGTGCAGAGGTGAGAACACTATGATTACTACCAATGTCTTCATAGGCCAGTTCAAAGGCACGAGAAGCAGCAATGAAACACCGGTCTCTGCCTTTACCCCGGTCTCCAGGGTCTGCTTCTGCTACATTTAGGACTTCCCCGGCATAACAGCAATCTAAAATAATAATCTGCTGCCTTACGTCACTTTCTTGTAGTAGTTCCCGCAACCATTTTAAACGAACACCCCAGTTACCCATGTCCGGGTTAACATAACTAGTTGCCAAAAAGCCTTCTTGTATCCCTTTGCTCTTTCGTAAACCATGCCCAGAAAAATAGAGTAGCGCTGTATCTGGGGTTTTCCCATTTGGTTTGAACAATTGTACTATGGCGTCTTCTAACTGAGTTAGAGTGACTTTGGTTTTTTTACCAACCCGAATGGTATTATTCTGTTTATCCTTAACCGCCGGGAGTCGCGTTACCTTAAAGTCTCCATACTTCTCTAGTAATTGGGCTATAGCTTCTGCATCCTGCCCAGGTGCCGTTAAATTATTGAGGCGTTCATAGCTGTAGGTATTAATTCCTATTACTAAGGCATTCCGACTCATAACAACCAGCTTTTTTAGATAAATAAATAATTAATAGGAATACAATTGTTGTAAGCTATCAGCTTAAGCGCTACGCGCAATCGGTGCTATCAACCATTAGCCATAGGCTAAGCTACACCAAACAGCTTGTGAATAAAATAAGCTGACGGCTGACGGCTGACCGCTGACCGCTGACCGCTGTTCGCGTAGCGTGCGCGTAGCGCTTAAGCTGAATGCTTAAGTTTACTAAATACCATACTATGACACAATTAACGCCAATTCAGCTAGAGGATGGCACAATTATTTATGTTGAAGCTACAGAAGATTTAGACATTCCTACGGTAAGCAGCCCAGACAACCAAGACGAAGAGGAAGAAGAAGAAGAAGCTCTCACCGACAAGGGCATGAGTTCTCCTGAAAGGCTACGACAGCAAATAATACAACACGCTCAAATCATTGAAGGGACGATCCGGGCTTACACTATTATTGGCTTAAATGCGTTTAAGAAAAAGCCAATCCCTAATGTTAAAAAAGTAACCCTAGAATTTGGGATAGAATTAGGGGGAGAAGCGGGGATTCCTTATGTTACTAAAGGGACTGCTAAAAGTAATCTTAAAATAACAGTAGAGTGTGAGCTTCCTAAGCCAATTAAAAATCAAACTTAGTTAAGACAAATTACGCGTTCGCTTTTAGCGGAAGCGAAGCTTCATCGCTTGCAAGTAACTGAACCAGTTTCCGTAGGGTAAACACATTTACCGATGGAGTGCGTAGGCATGTTCAAAGAGAGCGTACGCACTCCATCCTGAACCCCGCTTCACCCTATCCATACTTGGCATAGCGCATCACATTCAGGACTTCCGAACATCTCAATCCCCAGAAGTATTAGTTACATCGGGCAACCCTGATTTCAACACCTACCCCATGTGTTTCTTAGGAGTTAAGCCTGGTTCTAACTCATAAAGTTGGAAATGTTGTTAAGGGCGCTCTCACTTACCCCTTCTACTAAACCTATCGTGCTATTGTTTGCTTCGATAGTAGTTGCGCTAGGAAGTTGGGTGAATGACAGAGCCCCAAAGGTTAGACCATCATCTAATAAGAATTTATCTATACCAACTTCAAAGTCAGTTATAAATTGACTTTGAGTACTTCTCAACACAAATATGTCGGCATCGGAACCACCAGTGAGAGTGTTCAGTGGACCATTACCTCCATCAAGTAGATCTTCACCATTACCGCCAACAAGGGTATCAACACCATTACCGCCAACAAGGGTATCATTACCATCACCACCTCGCAGCAGGTCATTTCCAGAGAGACCAGAAAGGGTATCGTTACCACCTTGACCATTGATAACGTCATCCGAGTTGTTGAAGCCAGAGGTGTTGTTATTTAAATCATTGAGGAAGGTTACTGTATTGGGATTAAAGACGGTGCTACGAAGTTGATTCGCATTAACAACATCAAAGCTATCTTGAATTGTCAGATCGTTATCGAACAGTATATTGCCGATGCCTTGTGAAAGGTTATCGAGATCCTCAAGATTAAAGTTTTTCAGAACCACCTTATCACTGCTATTTCCCTCAAAGGTAATCTCTAAGTCACTTCCATTCTGAGTGAGAAGTAAATTTTTTGCGGTCTGTCCTGAATCAGAAAACTCTATGATATCGACTTCGTCAATAACAGCTTGAGATGGGTTTGTCCCAGTGCCAACACCTCCGAAATCAGTAATAATGTCATTCCCTCCACCGAAGGCGTCAAATCTGTCTTGTCCACCACCTCCAATTGCAATGTCATTTCCAAAGCTACCAAAGAAGAAGTCATTTCCAGACCCACCATTAAGAATGTCATCACCTAGACCACTACTAAGAGTGTCATTTCCAGAACCACCGTTAAGGTTGTCGTCGCCAAATCCACCACGAATAGAGTCACTACCGTTCCCACCATTTAATGTCACATTAGGATTAGAGCTTGAGAATAAAATTCCATCGGCGTTGAGAGTATCATTGCCATTTCCACCATTAAGAATGTCATCACCGTCTCTTCGGGTCTCTAGAAGATCATCGCCATCTCCACCATTAAGAGTGTCACTAAGACCTCGGCTCAAGAGGGTATCGTTACCAGAGCCACCGTCAAGAATATCAATTGAAGGTGTAAATCCAGTTCTTATTTCATTGCCATCTCCAAAGAGCTGATCATCACCATCTTCACCAAAAAGGATATTGGTACTTGAAACTCCACTTGTTCCACTAGAAAGAGTGTCATTACCATTCCCACCAAAAATAGTATCTGAGGCGGGTCCACCATCGAGGTTATCATTACCTTCCCCACCAAAAAGGATGTCATTGCCAAAAAAATCATCGATAATATCATTACCCACCCCACCAATGATAGTATCATTGCCACTTTGACCATTGAGAGTATCGTTGCCAAGTTGACCATCAATTAGATCACTACCACCTCCACCATTGAGGCTGTCGTTATTCACAGTACCTGAAATTATTGCCATGGTATTTCTCCTTGATTTAAAACAGTGATAAAAATCAAAACTTATGTTGCTGATATCAATAACAGCACCCTTAAATGACTGATCAATTCAGAACCGAAAGCTGGTTGACTGACAAAAGTTCACATAGGGCGATCGGTGCAGGAATCGGTGTAGCGGTGCGCTACCCTACGAACACTCATCCAAACCCACTGATGGAAGCATCTTTTCCCACTGATGGAAGGTGTTACCTTCTCAAATTGGCTACAAATGTCATATTCTGACTGGGTGACATTACTCAGACAGGATGACAAGCGAAAACTCCCGTATCTATAATGCCCTTCTTAGGTTATTGGGTCAATCCAAACAATGGGCTGATATCAGGTATCTACATACAAGGCGTCTCGATAGTAGTTGGACTAATTCACTCAGGTAGCGTAAATCTGACAAAATGGACTATGTACATCGACTCAAGTCCTGTGTTTGCCCAACCTAAACAGGCAAGGGGTCTCCCGTTATACCCGGAGGGTTAGCGGGAGGGGAATTGCCTGTTTAGGTTGGCTGATCGAGGCCACATTCCGCAGGTGCGATCGCACTCCATCCTGACCCCCGCCTTACCCTATCCATACTTGGCATAGCGCATCACATTCAGCTGAGGGGGCGACATGAGCCCTGAAAAGCTTACTAGATTCTGCTGCTTCACCCGATAGATTATGAGGAACGCACCACCCAAAACCTTTGATATTCATGTTTGTTACCCTAATATTTTCTCTTTAATTGTAAGTGCGATCGTGTTATACTAAGTAAAAAAATATAATCAAAAAAACGTAATTAATCATGACAGCAAATAGCACTAAGCGAAAATCGACTCATAGAAAAAGTTAAAAAACTGTCCCTTGAACAAATATAACAATAATACAGGATATATAGGGTTTTTCGTAGCTATGAGAAACCCTATAGTCTTATTAAAGCGGATTTGGGTACAGACCCCAGATCCAACTTCTTCAAAGTCTGAGTAATAGAATTATTAACAGGCTAGATACCAGGCTGGCAAAGGTTGTCCTGATTGAATTCCATAGGAGCCAACGTGGTTCAAAGTCCATACGAGCCGCTTTTTGTGCAGTTTCATCCATCTCGTCAATATTCAGCGTTTGCAGTTTGTTATTCAAGGGTATGTTAATGGTGAAAGTCGGCAATTGAACAACTAGAAGGTAAGCAAGCACCGCTAAGATTATGAGCAGACGCTCCGCTCCCTCCAATTGCCCGATGCCAAGTATCCCTGAAGCCATTAGAGCCAAGATTGAACCCACCCAGACCAACACAAAAATCGGCTGATTATTCTGAATAATGCCATCCATTACCTGAAAAGCTCGGATAAACTCCCGGTCACTTAAAGTCTTGATACCCGGCATGACTACTACAGCAAAAGCAAACACGAAGCCTGCTACCAGAGAACACAGCAATGTAGCCAAGATCAATGTAATCTGAAAAACTCCTTCTATTGACATGGGAAAACCTCGTCTGTTCTATTGATTCCGAACTATTCTTCCATTTCTTTAAGGGATGCCATGAACTCGGAGCCAGTGAGTCGAGGATGATTACCTGCGAGATCATACAATGCAGGTTTCTTGTCAATGTAAATTTCCCTGGCAAGCTTAAATGGCTTTAAGTCGTCAAAAGTACCCATCCAAAGCACATACAGGTTTGCCTCTTTCAAGTGATAAAAAAGATTCGTGCCACAACGGTTACAGAAACCGCGTTCTGCCCACTCTGATGAATCAAATCGAGTGATGTTCTGCTCACCGTTAAAGCTGACCTGACCAACACTCACTGCAAAACCCGGTCCACCATTCCATCGCAGACAGATATCACAGTGGCAACTATGAACGTCCGTCTCTACCTCTTTGGCGGCATATGTGACAGCACCACATAAACAACGTCCTGTAGCTTCCATTTGAACTTCCTTAAATTGGTGATCAACTTAAAGCTTACATTTAATCAGCTTTCTTGCAGGGATGAAATTGTTACTGGCGGGTGTGCCTTGGGGTGTGCCTTAGGGTAGGTGGGGGCAGTCTGGATGGGGGATTCTATTGATGCACCAGACTCAAAACCAGATCTCAAGTGATTGGACATGGTTTGCAGGATTTTTGCGGAGCGTTCCACAAAATTAAATGAATTTTTCAGAGAATTCAAAAGTCTTCCCTAGTCCCATTAGACTCAGATCTTGAGCAGATGACAACGTACTATATAGCGTTTATCATAACTATGAGGTACACATTGTTTTGACTTATTCACTATTATCTGCTCCCTGCTTCCTGCTCCCTGTTCCCTGTTCCCTGCTCCCTAAAATCTATATATTTGTACCTCATGAGTTTTATTATTGCTATAATACCCACAAGACTTTTGAGGGATTTGAGATGGCATGGAACTCTTCTACTTCCAGTTCGCCCAATACAGATAATGGGCAAACATCCTTGCATAAAGAAGAATTCTACACTTGGCATAATTACCGTTGTGCCTATGAAGTCTATACCCCAACAGATGACAGTGCTGAGACGAAAACTCCTCTACTATTAGTCCATCCTATTGGTGTTGGACTATCACGCTTTTTTTGGCATCGCTTTTGCCAGCAGTGGTTGAACACTGGCAATGGTCATCTAATTTATAATCCCGACTTGCTAGGATGTGGCGAAAGCGAAATGCCCCCTGTTGCTTACTACCCTATAGATTGGGCTGACCAGTTACAATATTTTTTAACAAATGTAGTCAAAAAACCGGTGATTCTGCTAGTGCAAGGGGCTTTATTACCTGTGGCACTTACCTTGATCCAAAAGCAAACTGAACCAAATTATATTCAAGGGTTAGTACTCTCAGGTCCTCCGTCTTGGTCTCTGATGACAGCAGAAACTCAATACTGGCAGCAGCGAGTTGCTTGGAATCTCCTCGAATCTCCTTTAGGTAGTGCCTTCTTTCGTTATGCTCGTCGCCGTCAATTCCTGCAAAAGTTTTCGGAAGATAAACTGTTTGCTGAGAGTTCTACAGTAGATAAGGAATGGTTAGATAATCTCCAAAAGGGAGCAATTAATCCAGCTAGCCGCTACGCAGTTTTTTCTTTTTTGGCTGGCTTTTGGCGACAAAACTATCAACAGGCGATCGCTAATACATCTCAACCTACCCTAGTAGTAGTAGGAGAGCAAGCTTCAAGTATTAGTAAGCTGGGGAAATCTGAAACACCAGAAGACCGACTAGCTCAGTATATCAAGCATCTTCCTCAAGGTGAAGGTCGTAAAATTCCTGGTCGTAATGTTTTGCCTTATGAGTCAACCTATGAGTTTGTAAAAGTTGTCGGAGATGCTATTTCTAGCTTTGAGTAGTAGTATAAATGCTTTGTAACTGCACCGATTAACCCAGGACGTGCAGTTACTGGATGTCCAACTAGCATTAGACGTTTACCAATCTTAATCAACAAAGACCAGTGCATCGCACCCATTTGGATGCGATCACTTGTTTCACAGTCTCAATAGTATCAAAGGTAGAAGAGCAAATGCTTACCGCTGATTGTATCATTCAGATGTCTGGATATCGCCTAGGTCAGGACGAGAAAGAGTTTTTCTTTCGTGATTTACCATTCATTTACCAAGAAGTGAAAGGAGAGTTTCCCGTTCACTCTGGGATGGGGGATGATAAATACCATCGCTCTCAAAAGCAGCAAAAGAAGATCAAGAAAGCAAGGAAGAAAGGGAAAAAGCGGCGGGCTGCTGTTCTAGCTAACCTATATGATGTAGATTTTTTTGACGCTTACCGCGATCAATTGTTCGGAATGATTGGAGTACTAGAAGAGCGAACGCTACTAGCGGCCATACCCTTAGAAGAGTTGAGCGAAGACGAAGAGGAAGCAATAGATATCCTTACTGAGAAGGAGGAAGAATTATCAGATAGGTATGATGAGTTTCGCAATGCTATTGTACTCACCGCATGGGAGTGATCAACTCAATCATTCCATTGCTCCTCACGTAAGCATTCAGCCGTCAGCTATCAGCTATCAGCTAATGCGCTACTGTTCGCGCAGCACCTCAAGTAGTGCAATCGGTGCTAAAGGTCTGTGGCCACGCTATGGGAACAGTTTATGCCCATAGCGTACGTTACTAATGGTGCTTTTGAATAAAATAAGCTGACGGCTGACGGCTGATAGCTGAATGCTTACCTCCTCACTAGTTGCGATCGCGCTCTACCGACACTATAATATTCAGGCTTGTTACCCTAAGATTTTCTCTTTAATTGTAAGTGCGATGCTGCAAAGCAGCCGCCAAAGGCGATGAAGCGTTCGCAAAGCGTGGCCTTTGGCCTCAGCTTCCGCTAAGAGCGATCGTGTTATAGTAATTCAAAAAATATAATCAAAAAAACGTAATTAATCATGACAGCAAATAGCACTAAGCGAAAATCGACTCATAGAAAAAGTTAAAAAACTGTCCCTTGAACAAATCCAACACGAAGACAGGATATATAGCGTTTATAGAATTTATGAGGTACGCTTATCAACCTCAAAGTCCCCCTTGATAAGGGGGATTTAGGGGGATCTATTTGTACCTCATGGCATAGAGAATTGCTATAGAAACCACAAGGAGTGGAAATTCCTAGCCCTAGGCTTACCGAACTAGATAAAATTGCAAAAGAAATGAAATCATTAAAGGACTATAAAATTATTTT
>NZ_JAAHHZ010000218.1:0-4540 GCF_010672005.1 Moorena sp. SIO4A5
TGACATGGCTATGAGTATCGCTGATATTGCCGTACAACCGTCCATCCGAGCGCTCAATACATTCAATAATACCTTGACTGGATAGGGCATCTAAATTCTGGTAAACAGAAGTATGACCAATAACTTTACCTTGTTGATTCAATCGGTCATAAATGTCTCGCGCTGACAGATGGTCTTTAGCTTCCCATAACAGTTCTAGAATAAAGCGACGTTGACGACTCAGACGCATACCCAGGGTCTGACACTTGTCGATTGCATCTTCTAGTGAACGAATTGGTTTAGCAGCTGCCGCTTCTTGTTGCATGACATGAGTTGATGAGTTTAACGAAAAGGAATCCCTTTAAATTTATTTATAGCTCAGGCAGTTATTCACTTAAGCCAGGACAAGGCTATCGTGTGATCGGAAGCAACGGGAAAGGGTAAACGGGGAATACTTTCTGTTCTCAACTTCCCTGTTCTCAAGTTTTTCCTTGACCTTGAATGCCCCTGTTTAAATTAATTTTCAGTTAAATTTGGTAGCCCTAAGCCTTATATCCTATATTTTACTACAAAATCCTGAACTACCCCACCCTACCATCTAGATGTGCTCTGCTTAGCCATCGGACAAGATCCAGGTGTCTTGACTAAGCCATTGCTCTTCACAGCAGCTACTGAAGCAATGCAACTGAGCTATAACGGAAGTATATCACCTTTACAAAAACTTTGGAAAAAAATCTGGAATTCTTCAGGGTCAATGGGTAGTTGACTGTATTGCTCAGAAACACTCACATCAACCTGATTCTGAAACAAAAGTCAACACAGACTCCTCTCTATCGAGCCAATTATAAAACATAATCAGAAATTAGCAGAATGGAAAACACAGAAAACCAAGAACCCATGGTTCCAGGTATGACCAATGGTGGAGCAACTACCAATGGCATGTCCTTAGGGGAAATGGCTGATGACCAGATGTCATCCTTTGACATGAATGCTGTATCCAGTCAAGGCAATATACCCACAGCAGTGCCCATGAGTTCATCTGCCCCAGATAGTGAAATGGAGAACGTGCTGGTAGAAATGCGAGCTCCTAAGGATCAAGGGGCTAACGTGTTTTTATACATGGCAGGAAGTTTCAGGGTTCCTAGCTTCCAAATCGATTATGACTACGAGCCAGTATCGATGGATCCTGAGACACCGGAACTGGCCATGCAGCTCCAAGCCTCTAATGAAGAGGTAATTGTTGTCAAGGGCAAAGTTGCTCAAAACCAAATTGCTGCCCTCGAAGCCCAACCTAATGTCATCAAAGTCTGGCCAGACACCCCGATCGAACCCTTCAACACTACCACCCTACAGCAAGAGTATCCGATGGTAGAACCAATGGCAGGGTTTGGTAGCTGTCCGATTGGTTCTTGTGACTGTAACCCTGGGGCGGCTAAGGGAACTATGGCGGACGTAGCCAAGTATCTTGGCGTTGATCAAATTCATGCTGCTGGTTATAAAGGTCAAGGTATTGTTGTTGGTGTCGTTGATGGCGGGATTACAGCAGCTGGTCGTCCTGTGCGTCCCGGAGAACCCTCCAAGCGGATTCCCAATGTTATTGGCGGCTACCACCGCACGGTGGCATGGGGGACTCAAGCTCGCAGCTGGGGCGAACATGGCAATATGTGCGCTACAGATGTGTTGGGTATGGCTCCAGAAGCCAAGCTCTATGACTTTCCACTAGTAGGGAATGCTATCTCTAACGCCCTGGCTGCGTTCAATTGGGCAATCAAGCAGTATAAAATTGACGGCACACCCCACATTCTCACCAATAGCTGGGGAATTTACCAGGAACAGTGGGATAAGACTTATGCCAGAAATCCTAACCATCCCTTCACCCGCAAAGTTGTGGAAGCGATCAATGAAGGGATTCTAGTTCTGTTTGCCGCTGGTAACTGTGGTGGAACCTGTCCTGATGGTCGTTGTGCCTCAGATTTCGGTCCTGGTAAAAGTATCTGGGGCGCGAATGGTCATCCCCTAGTGATGACAGTGGGCGCAGTTAACAAGAATGAACAGTTTGTCGGCTATAGCAGCCAAGGACCAGCGGCTTTGTCCCCCCAAAAGCCTGACTTCTGTTCCATCACCCACTTCCGGGGTTACTTCCCCTGTGATAACGGTACCTCTGCTGCCACACCCATTGCTGCTGGAGTAGTAGCCTTGCTCAAGCAAGCCAAGCCGAGCCTAACTCAGGAGGAGGTTAAGAAACTCCTGGAGAGTACTGCTAAAAATATTGGTTCTCAGGGATGGGATCAGCATTCCGGTGCTGGCATTATTCAGCCCAAGGTAGCCTTTGACAAAATCAAAACTCCCCCCACCCCTCGCCCCAGTGAAGATACCTGGAGTGACTGGGAAAATCTAGGCGGCTATGGCCTATATAGTCCAGCGGCTGCTTCCTGGGGACCTAATCGGATTGACACCTTTGTGATTGGTACTGACCACGCTATGTATCACAAGTGGTGGGATGGCTCGGCTTGGCGTGGCTGGGAAAACTTAGGGGGTTACATTATTTCTGCACCCGCAGCGGTTTCTTGGGGAAATAACCGCATTGACACCTTTGTGGTTGGTAGCAATAATGCCCTGTACCGCAAGTGGTGGGATGGCTCGGCTTGGCGCGGTTGGGAAAATCTAGAGGGCTACTGCTTGTATGCTCCAGCGGCTGCTTCCTGGGGACCTAACCGGCTTGACACTTTTGTGATTGGTACTGACCACGCCGTCTACCACAAGTGGTGGGATGGCTCGGCTTGGCGGGGCTGGGAAAACTTAGGAGGCTACTCTATTTCTGCACCCGCAGCAGTGTCTTGGGGTCCAAACCATATCGCTATCTTTACCATTGGTCGCGATCGCGCTCTATACTACAAGACCTGGAATGGTTCGATTTGGAGTCCATGGGAAAAACTGGGAGGCTACTGTCAGTATGGTGTAGCCGCTGTGTCCAGGGGAGTCAACCAGCTCGATTGTTTCGTGATTGGATCCATGGGCAAGGTCTATTGCCGTTCCTGGGATGGTTCTGCCTGGAAAAATTGGAAAAACCTAGGTGGTTACAGCATTGCTGGGGTAGCAGCAGCATCTTGGGGACCTGACCGCCTTGATGTTTTTGTCGCCGCTGGTGATCATGCTCTGCACCACAAGTGGATGGGCTGAGATCAAGATTACTGATTAAGGAAGTGAAGGTAAAGAATTTTTAATTCTTTACCTTTAATTTTAAATGGTCGCGTTCGCGTAGGGTGACCTACGGTCAAGGGACTTGACGAATAGCTGCTACGGCGTTAAAAACTTTTATCTTTTGCAACTACTTCTTTACATGGTCGCACAATTGCCTATCGCTCTCGCTGACATTAGGATTATTCTCCAAATAATGGCGCACCCAATCGCAAGTCTTCGCCATTAAAGAGTCTAAGTTTAAGTCTAGATTCCCGAAGAGTTTGATCCTGAAGAGTTTGATCGTGTTGTCAAGACTGCCAGAAGCCAAGGTCTGGCCATCCCGGCTGAAACTGACGCTATTGACAGCGCCATCATGCTCGATGAGGGTGTGGATTTCGGTTCCTGTCTCTAGATTCCAGTGTTTGATGGTGTTGTCAGTACTGCCAGAAGCCAAGATCTGGCCATCCCGGCTGAAACTAACGCTATTGACAATGTTAGTATGCCCGATCAGGGTGCGGATTACCTTGCCTGTCTCTAGATTCCAGAGTTTGATGGTCTTGTCAGTACTGCCAGAAGCCAAGATCTGGCCATCCCGGCTGAAACTAACGCTATTGACAGCGCCATCATGGCCGATCAGGGTGTGGATTTCGGTTCCTGTCTCTAGATTCCAGTGTTTGATGGTGTTGTCATCACTGCCAGAAGCCAAGGTCTGGCCATCCCGGCTGAAACTAACGCTATTGACAGCGCCATCATGGCCGATCAGGGTGCGGATTACCTTGCCTGTCTCTAGATTCCAGAGTTTGATGGTGTTGTCATCACTGCCAGAAGCCAAGGTCTGGCCATCCCGGCTGAAACTAACGCTATTGACAGCGCCATCATGGCCGATCAGGGTGTGGATTTCGGTTCCTGTCTCTAGATTCCAGAGTTTGATGGTGTTGTCATCACTGCCAGAAGCCAAGGTCTGGCTATCCCGGCTGAAACTGAATCTCGTGACTCTGTTAGTATGCCCGATGAGGGTCTGGAGGGTCTGGAGGGTGAGGATTTTCCTTCTCGTCTCTACATTCCAGTGTTTGATGGTGTTGTCATCACTGCCAGAAGCCAAGGTCTGGCCATCGGGGCTGAAACTGACGCTAAAGACCAAGTCATCATGCCCGATCAGGGTGCGGATTACCTTGCCCGTCTCTAGATTCCAGAGTTTGATGGTCTTGTCATCACTGCCAGAAGCCAAGGTCTGGCCATCCCGGCTGAAACTGACCCTCCTGACCGAGTCATCATGCCCGATCAGGGTGCGGATTACCTTGCCTGTCTCTAGATTCCAGAGTTTGATGGTGTTGTCATCACTGCCAGAAGCCAAGGTCTGGCCATCCCGGCTGAAACTGAC
>NZ_JAAHHZ010000218.1:4550-5030 GCF_010672005.1 Moorena sp. SIO4A5
CCCTCCTGACCGAGTCATCATGCCCGATCAGGGTGCGGATTACCTTGCCTGTCTCTAGATTCCAGAGTTTGATGGTGTTGTCATCACTGCCAGAAGCCAAGGTCTGGCCATCCCGGCTGAAACTGACGCTCCTGACCGAGTCATCATGCCCGATGAGGGTGTGGATTACCTTGCCTGTCTCTAGATTCCAGAGTTTGATGGTCTTGTCCTCACTACCAGAAGCTAAGGTCTGGCCATCGGGGCTGAAACTGACACTCTCGACATGGGAATTATGCCCGATCAGGGTGCGGATTACCTTGCCCGTCTCTAGATTCCAGAGTTTGATGGTCTTGTCATCACTGCCAGAAGCCAAAGTCTGGCCATCCCGGCTGAATCTGACGCTCCTGACCGAGTCATCATGCCCGATGAGGGTTCGGATTACCTTGCCTGTCTCTAGATTCCAGAGTTTGATGGTCTTGTCACGACTACCAGAAGCCAAGG
>NZ_JAAHHZ010000218.1:5040-8193 GCF_010672005.1 Moorena sp. SIO4A5
GTCTGGCCATCCCGGCTGAATCTGACGCTCCTGACCGAGTCATCATGCCCGATGAGGGTTCGGATTACCTTGCCTGTCTCTAGATTCCAGAGTTTGATGGTCTTGTCACGACTACCAGAAGCCAAGGTCTGGCTATCCCGGCTGAAACTGAATCTCGTGACTCTGTTAGTATGCCCCTGCAAGCGGTTGCCTTTGCTGGCTTCATCAAGAACTTTGTGCAGGGCACTAATCACCTTTTGGTCCGATGCCTTGTGTTTTTGTAGGATTTTTCCTGCCTTAATCACCTCCACCAAAGCCTCCATGTCTTTATATTTAGCAAACAGAGACAAAGAAGAGCGAGCGAGAGAATTGGCTTGAGTAATTTCATAGTTTCTCCATTGCATCCAAACGGCAGCATAGAAAATCATTGCCCCCAGAACTGAGCCAGCGATGCTCCAACCCACAATTGTGTTACTGCGTTTTTTTCTAACACTGCGCCGCACGAAATCAACTTCTACCTGGTTAAACCAGTTGTCCTCACAATTGAGTTCTTTATTCAATACATCGAGATAAGGATTGGCATTCCAAAGAAATTGTCCGGATGATTGTTTTTTGCTTTTAACACTTTGCCACTCCACCGCTGCGGTCGTCAACCGCCGTTGTAGAAGTAAATTTTCCTCATCTAAATGTTTCCACTCCAGCAACCTTTGCCAACCCCTTACCAAAGCATCATGGGCAGGTTCGACATAGGGATTCCCCTCAGCATCTTGTCCTTCTACTAATAACCGTGCTGTGGTAAAATTCTCAATTACTTCCTTAACTAAATCATTTTTCGCTGGTGGATATTCCAATTCTGATAAAGGTACGCGCCTACGGGCTAATTCACCCCCACCTAGTGCCACCATCCGCAGCATGACATGACGGATTACTTGCTCATAAGCGGGATTTTCTTGAACTAGCAAATGATACTCTTTATCTGCCCTTTGAGTTAGCGATCGCATTACTCCCCCCAATTCTTGATAATCGGCTTGAGTCAAGGCCCGATCAATAGTAATACCCCTGTATTGTGCCTCCCGTTGCCGCCTTAAATACTTGAGGAATAATTCACTCAAGGCAAAAGAAAGCAAGGGCAATGCTCCCGGCATATCCGCCACTTCATCAATTAATTTTTCTACTAATTCGTGGGGCTGAAAATACATCACCCGTGCTTGAGCCGGTTTCTCGATTGCTTCGTTGAGTTCCCCTCGTGTCATGGCCGGTACAATAAATCGTCCACTTTGCCAAAGATTTATCAGTACCGTAGTTTCCAATTGATTTAGTACTTCCGGTGCCAACTTTAAGCCCACATCTGTGATTTGGGGTTCAAAGTCAGACCGTAGGGTTAATATTACCCGTAATTTATCCCCATGGGCATTTATGGCTGTGAGTATCTGTTGGAAAAACTCTTTACGCTGATCATAGTTTTGACAGAGTGTAATAATTTCTTCGCTTTGGTCAATAAACAGTAATAACTTAGAGTTGGGGTTATTTTTCGCCCAAACATCAATGCTCATTGCCAAGTTATGCTGTGGGTTTTGTGGCTCAACATTAGGTAACTTAGCATTACATAGCACATTATTTAACCCTTGCAAGGGAGTCTCACCAGGACGGATGGCTGGCAAAATACACCATTTATCGGTATTATATTGCCGTAGTTTGGGAATTAATCCTGCCTTGACCAAGCTAGACTTACCCGAACCAGAAGCACCCAACACCACTGTCAGGGGATTAGCTTTGACAAAATCTTCTAACTTTTCTACTAGTAATGTTCTACCGAAAAACAGTGAACTGTGTTTCTCTTCAAAGGACTTTAAACCGCGATAGGGATTTTGTGATTGATCCAAAGGTGGTGCTGGTGGTAAATTAAGTTCATGTCCGGGAGAAAGAAAGATATACTCGCCTTTATCGTGTTTGTTTAAACACCAAATACCGGGCGTTTGTCGTATCCGGCATTTTTCTGTGGGAATTTCGACTCTATCCCGTAAATGTAAATATAATTCGGTGGCTGTAATTACCCCATCTCCAGCCGGTTTGCCATTCGTAGCAGGAGGATAGATATCTGCTGCACCTTCGAGAGCTTCTAATAATGCCGCCGCAAAAGGGGAATGATTACCGACTTGACTGCGTTCGCTATCTAAATTAAAGTTATCTAAGGCTTTTTGGTCAGAAGCTGAAGAAGTAATGATTTGCCAGGCTGGGTCAGTAATAAAACGGTCGTATCGTTCTTGGTGAATTACTTCTGGCGATGTGAGTAAATCCCTAGTACTCGACCAACGGAAAGCACCAGCAAAACAGCAGTCGAGGATACCCAAGAAATGACGACAGGGTAATTGACTTAAAGCATCGTGTAACTTCGTCATGGGCAGATAACTATTAGTATCCCCCAGGGATGCATCTTGAGGAATTAAGTAACCAGCCGGGCCATCATCCCCATTGAGAGCGACTCCATGACCAGCAAAGTAAAATAATAAGCGGTCATTTTCAGTGACAAGTTCTGGTAAGGTATGGGATAAAAATTTGTTAAAGTTAGACAGAGTTGCCACTTCGTCTAGGCATTCCCAGACTTCGTAATCATGCTTTTTGCGGAGAATTTCCACTAGTTTTTTGGCATCGTTTACGGCAGTGTTCAGGGGAGAAATGCCGTTTCTGTAGTTATTGATACCGATGATCAAGGCGAGATTGCGGGAAAACATGTTCTGCAAAAAGCACTTATAAAGATAAATTGAATACTAGTGATTAGTAGTATCCCATTTTGGCAAATATATCTTTTTATAGCAGTCGCCAGGGCAGTTATAACATGACAAAAGTCTCAAACCTAAGTAAGCGCAAGAGTTTGACTTGCGGACTTGCGGACTTGCGGACTTGCGGACTTCTGCTATATGTGGGCGGTATAATCACGCTCACACAGCAGTGGGATGCTCCCTATTTATTCCCCAAGATAATCTTTTGACTTTACGCAGAAATTCTTAGTTTCGTAATAAATCTTTACATACGGCGGTTTGCATAACTATCAGGTACACAGGATTTTTTCCCCTCTTCCCTCTTCCCCTCCTGGGAGGGGTTAGGGGTGGGTTCCTCTTCCCTCTTCCCCTCCTGGGAGGGGTTAGGGGTGGGTTCCTCTTCCCTTACTAAGGG
>NZ_JAAHHZ010000219.1:0-8142 GCF_010672005.1 Moorena sp. SIO4A5
AACCGTTAGTTACAATTGCTCCAGGTAACTCAACAGGTCTGCCATATCTCCAGTTTGAGGTTGAAACTTAGGCATTGGTGGTGTTCTACCACTGATCACTTGCTGAATCAGGCTGACGTCAGACTTTCTCTTAGAGATATTCAGTAGACTTGGTCCTACATTACCATCCCCGTTGGCTCCATGACACCCAGCACAGTTGATTTGAAAAATAGCATTACCTCGGACTGGATCACCGTTCAGGGACAAAACCTTTTGTACATAAGGATCCGAATCCTGCATCATGGGAATTCCGATCAGGCTAAGACTTATAGCAAGCAAAGCCACTAGTACTATCAAGGTGACTCGCCGCACTAGAACTCTAGGTTGGACAAGCTGGTTTTCCAAAGGATCTCCTGTCAAGTTGACTATCGATAAAGCGCTTGTAATCTCGATAAAACTGAACCATTGATTAAGTTGTGTTAAGCAATGATAAGTAAATACTTAGACTAAGTATTATTTTTGTTTATAAACATAGCTTAAAATTTATGGAGTCATTAATCAAGATCTTGTGTTGTATTTGTATTATATGCTACACTATGTCTCCCTCTATATACCTGATACTAAGGGAATAGATCTAAGGTATACATTTTAGTATATAAGCTGGGATATAGGAAAAAGTACTCAAGTCAAGTCAGGGCTTAGGTCATTAGGTCAGAGCCTCCTAAGTGTGACTGAGCAATCTCAACCCATGGAACTCAGGATGCTTGATAAATTAGTGTTTGACCACCAGCAGCACCCTAAGGTTGATCAGACCTAGTAATATGAGAAACAGGTAAAAAAACTTAATTAGGAGACTTAGTGTGGTAGAACCGTTGCTTGTTGGGATTGTCCTTGGCTTAATACCTGTTACTCTATTGGGGTTATTTTTTGCTGCCTATATGCAATACCAACGGGGTAACCAACTTGGGGGTTAGTTTTTCCTTCCCATGAGCTGACCATTACCCCTGACTTAAACTAATGGGCAATAGAAGGTCAAGGCAGTATTGCCATAGACCTTCTGGCGACAAATTTCTAAATTGGGGATTGGTTGTGGTTGCCAGTAGTTAGAGCTATGCTCAACAGCTAACTCACCATGGCTGTCGAGGAGCTGGTATTGAGCGATCGCATCTAACACTGGCTGGTACAAATCACTAGCGTAGGGTGGGTCAAAATAAATGTGGTCAAACTGCTGAGGAGCCAAGGTTTTCAATCGCCTGACCACATCCCCCTGCAACACCCGAAATTCTTGCTGCGCCTGAGCCATCTGTTGCCAGTTTTGACGAATAATTGAGCAAGCTTTTGCCCATTTGTCAATCCCTACCACCAAAGCAGCTCCCCGACATAGAGCCTCAGCACCCATTGAACCACTACCAGCACATAAATCCAGCCATCGGCAATTCCCTACACTGCCTTGCCAAATATTAAATACTGCCTCCCGCACCCGTGCTGGTGTCGGGCGGGTAATTTGTCCTGGCAAAGTTTTCAGTTGGCGATTGCCGTAAATTCTCATCCAAAAACAGGACAGTGGGGAGCGTGCTGATTAAATCAGTAGTAGTAGCAGCATTTTAAATGAAGAATAATTGTCAGGCTTTGGTAGCAAGTGTACGATCATTGCAGTAACTCTTAACCTCAGCCACGAAATTAGACAAAATTTGGAGTCCTGTAGTAGAAGACTTTTCCGGGTGAAACTGTACTGCTACGACGTTATTGTAAGCGATCGCAGCCGTCACGGTTTGACTCCCATGAGTAGTAGTTGCGGCTCGAATCCCAGGGTCAACTGGGTCAACATAATAAGAATGGACAAAATAGACTCGGGGATTGCCCGATAAATGCTGCCAAAGGGGACAATCTGGTTGAGTAAACTCTAGCTGGTTCCAACCCATATGGGGAATCGTAATACTTGGTTCTCGACGAAAGCGGCGCACTGTGCCAGGCACAATCCCTAATCCAGGTTCTGTGCCTTCTTCACTAGCCTCAAACAGAATGTGTAAACCTAGACAAATACCTAAAAAGGGTTTACCGCTGGCAATGGCTTGTTTAATCGGTTGCTCCAGGTTACGCGATCGCAAATGTTGTATCGCTGGGTCAAACGCCCCCACTCCCGGTAGTACCACCGCATCCGCCTGTGCTATATCTGCTGCTAAATCTGTCACTAAGGTAGTTGCACCAGCTTTCTGTAACCCTTTACAGGCAGAGTGCAGGTTCCCCATGTCGTAGTCTACAACCGCAATTACTGGCATTAACCTGCTTTCCCTTACATTTACATTGGAATATTCAAGCTATTTTTATTTTAATTGGTTCTGTTGAATGAACAAAAAAATCCTCCTGACATCCTTTCAAACCTGGCTACCGGATCAGGTATCTAACTCCTCTGATGATTTATTAGGGAAAATTGCTCAAATCAATAATTTATCTGCTTCCCTGACTTTTCTTAGACAGTTGCCCGTCGATATTGCCCAAGCTAGTGCTCAGGTAATTGCCACAATTGATCAAATACAACCCGATGGGATTATTTGTTGTGGCATGGCTTGTAAGCGGAACAAATTAACCGTCGAATCCTGTGCTACTCGTGAAGATGCCTGCCTTCAAACCCCAGTGAACTTAGAGAAACTAGTAGCTGCCTTGAGTGGATGTGAGATTAGCCATGATGCTGGTAAATTTGTCTGCGAAGGACTCTATTACGAAGTGTTGAAGTATCTTGGAGAACATCACCTCAATACTTCTTGTATCTTTGTTCATGTACCTGTGCTGAATCTAGACAATTTGCCTGGTATTTTGGCTGATTTTAGGATAATTTTGGAACAAATGGCACAATAGACCTAGCTGCTGTTGTTTGCAACTTCGGATCGGGGAACTTCCGATCACCAGACAAAATTTATGAAAAACAGTATCAGAAAAGCGATGCAGCAAGGTAGCGCTGTCAAAGGGAGCCACTGTGATCTTGAGGAGGCAGCGCCGACCTGCGGGGGTCTCCCCCATGAGCGACTGCCGTGGCTTCCCCCAATTCGGCACGGCATCAAGACAATACTTTTGCAATAGGTCTAATCAAGACAACCGTCAACCGTCAACAAATACAAACTTTAGTTAAGAAATATTGATGCTTATAGCAGTATCTATTAATACAGGTAAACAGAGCTTACGCAATTCAGCCATCGACACACTACCTGTAGGGGTTAAAGGGTAACTGTTAACACTACCTGTAGAGTTCTTGCGTAAGCCCTGCATCAGCTGTTTCGGTGCTCAATACTGATTATAGGACTGATTGAAAAACTTTTCCCTCGGCAATATTACTGAAGTTGGTTACGCTAATTAGCTCAAGTCATCTGTCTCAAGTTAGGTTTAGCTCCTCAATTCGCTTCCTCGCTTAAGTTCTGGTATTTCTTTTTCAATAGATATTGACAATATTGGTTCAATAAGACTTAAATTCTTTCCTTTTATAGACAAACATATCCATAGGGAACTTAGGCCCCCTAGAAAGACTATCTAGAAAGACTCCCTAGTAATACTCCCTAGTAGGACGCTCACTAGCTAGTACTCACTAGTAGAATCGGGCTTGCAATTTTACTTGTGTAGATGCTGTAAATGCTAAGGATTTACATTGGTGGTACTTAGGGTAGTACTTCTGGTGGTACTTCCAATGCAATTGCTCCGAGTAAACCCTTGCGAAAATCCCCCAATAGTTGCCGCGCTGTACGTTCGATGTTTCCCTGATAGCGATAGTCGGCTAGACCATGTAAGTAATCTTCAGCGGTTAATGGGTTTGGGTCTAGTTGGTACCTCTTTTGTAAAGAAGACTTTAATAAAAGAGTGTACTCCTTCATATTATCTAAATCTTTCAGGAATGCAACCAGTGCTGTTGCTACCCGTTGGTTGTCGTAAGATGCTTCACCAATGTCATCACAGATAGCTAACTTGAGCGCCTGCTGCTGATTGTTTAACTTGGCAGGAATAACACCAGGAGCATCAAGTAGTTCAAGTTGGTCAGAAATACGTATCCAACGCAATTGGCGTGTCACACCGGGACGACGAGCACTCTCTACCACACGACGTCCCAAAAGTCGATTAATTAAAGCAGATTTACCGACATTGGGAAATCCAATTACCACAGCTCGGACAGGACGAGGTCGCATTCCCCGTGAGCGCCTACGTTGATTGATTTCCTCCCCAGCTGTCTGGGCGGCTTTAGCCACAGCGCGGATACCCTTACCCTGTTGAGCATTAGTGAAATAGGGGATATCCCCTTGCTGTTGAAACCACGATTCCCAAAGTTGGCGCATCCTTGGCTCAATCATATCCACCCGGTTAATCACTAACACCCGAGTTTTATTACCCACCCACTGGTCGGTTTGAGGATGATGAGTAGAGAGGGGAATCCGAGCATCCCGCACCTCTAATACCACATCGACTCGCTTCAACTGTTCCTTGAGTTCTCGCTCGGCTTTGGCAATGTGTCCGGGATACCACTGGATTGTCATGAGTCATTAGCCATTAGTCATTAGTCATTGCTGATTAGTCATTGGTCATTAGTTAATTGAAAATCGACCATTGGCAATTGACAATTAGTAACCAAGGAATTTTATGAAACCAATGACTAATCACAAATTAGGGAATAATCAAAACTGGGCAAGGGGACAAATTAATCACTCGATCGGCCACGCTATTAGCTATACCTTCATCTGTCAACCCTAGCCCCCTAGAGCCCATCACAATTAAATTTGCCCCAATTTCGTCAGCCACATCGCAGATCACGAAGGCAGGCTTTCCTTCCCGCTCCAGGGTTTTGGCTTCAATGCCTTGCTGAGCAAATAGTGCTTTGGCACCGTTAAGCAGTTCTGTTACTACTTCAGGGGATGTCATTGCCTCGGGAGCAGCAGCTGTACCCTGGCCAGGGTCAGGTTTTTCAACCACTGACAGCAGATATAGATTGCTGCCGTACTTTTGCACTATGTTCCCAACAACCTCAGCAGCTTCACGGCTTTCTCGACTTGAGTCAATGGGAAATACAACGGTATTGAACATATCACAGATTTCCTCCAGGATCCGGACTCCGGTAAAATGTGAACGGTCTTAACAAAAGAATACCTTTTGTCCTGGTCATTCAGCTGGTGACTTACCAGTTAATGTACAGCGAACTCTCTGACGTCAAATCATCCTGCAAGACGGCTGATAGTCGGGGATTAGCAGGCAATAGCAATTAGGAGATTAATACTGTGTCCAAGAAAAGTGTAGCCAATTTAAGTGAATCAGATTTAGCCGGAAAAACGGTATTGGTCAGAGCAGACCTGAATGTACCCCTGGATGACAATGGCACCATCACCGATGATACTCGCATTCGTGCTGCTTTACCCACTGTTCAAGATTTACTTAAGAAAGGGGCAAAGGTAATCCTGTGTAGCCACTTGGGACGACCCAAGGGACAAGTGAAGGAAAGTTTACGTCTAACCCCCGTTGCTGAGCGTCTTTCAGAACTTCTGGGTCAACCGGTGACCATGTGTAAAGACTGTGTTGGAGACGAGGTGGCTGCCCAAGTTGGTGCTTTGGCAAATGGTCAGGTGGCTTTACTGGAAAATCTCCGCTTCCACGCTGGAGAGGAAAAGAATGACCCAGAATTCACCAAACAGTTGGCATCCCTTGCTGATTTGTATGTCAATGATGCCTTTGGAACAGCGCACCGGGCTCATGCCTCTACTGAGGGAGTCACCCATTACCTGAGTCCTTCTGTAGCTGGGTACTTGATTGAGAAGGAACTGCAGTATTTACAAAACGCTGTAGAAAATCCCGAAAAGCCTCTAGCTGCAATTATTGGCGGCTCTAAGGTGTCCAGTAAGATTGGGGTGATTGATACTCTATTGGAGAAGGTGGATAAACTGCTAATTGGCGGTGGAATGATTTTTACCTTCTACAAGGCCCGTGGTATGAGTGTGGGTAAGTCCCTGGTGGAAGACGATAAGCTCGATTTGGCGAAATCCTTAGAAGCTAAGGCCAAAGAGCGTGGTGTGGAATTGCTGTTGCCCACTGATGTGGTCATCGCAGATAATTTTGCCCCTGATGCTAATTCCCAGACTGTCAGTATTGAAGCTATTCCCGATGGCTGGATGGGTTTGGATATTGGTCCAGATTCTGTAAAGGTGTTTCAGGATGCTTTAGCAGATTGCAAAACTGTAATCTGGAATGGTCCGATGGGAGTGTTTGAGTTTGATAAGTTCGCTAAGGGCACAGAAGCGATCGCAAACTCTATGGCTGAGCTGACCAAGACAGGTGCATCTACCATCATTGGTGGTGGTGACTCAGTAGCTGCCGTCGAAAAAGTTGGTGTTGCTGACCAAATGAGCCACATTTCCACCGGTGGTGGTGCCAGCCTTGAGTTACTCGAAGGCAAGGTTCTACCTGGAATTGCTGCTTTAAATGATGCCTAATTAGTGTTTTTTTTAACGCATTGTTTTAAATCATAGTTTTAAATAGGGAGATAGCATTGCTGTCTCTCTATTTATCATTATCTTGATGGTGAAATTTTTTGGTTTCCAATCAATCAGCATTGGTTTTTATGATCTATTTAGAAATCGTAAGCGTTCAGCCGTCAGCCTTCAGCCGTCAGTGGTCAGCTGATTTTATTCAAACGACACAGGGGGAGAGCGATGAACGGAAATGCTCAGAAGTTGTTGACCAGGGTTGTGCGTACAACTACGTTAGAGGTATCATATTTTTATTCTTTACCTTTAAATTAAATTTTGAGGAATTAATTTGCACTCGTGTTGAAAAGTTTAGATCAAGGCTAGATATGTCAATTGGCTAGGATCTGAATCTACCTAGTTTGGGCTTTCTGGCCTTGAGACGATGCGATTATCTAAAGGGTGCTGGGTGAAAGCCCAATTGCTCACCTCAGAAAACGATTGGCGGTGCAGAAGTTGGAGTTTTAGGGTAAGAAATTAAAAATGGCGATTTTAATCTCTTTATTTAATCACAAGGGTGGCGTAAGCAAAACAACTACAACTTTTAATTTGGGATGGGCTTTAACTGACATAGGGAAAAAAGTCTTGATCATAGATGGCGATCCACAGTGTAATCTTACCGGAACAGTATTAGGCTTTAGTGGACAGTCAGATTTCGAGAGTTTTTACGATAATAATCCAAAATCAAACTTAAGTACTTGTCTTGAACCAGCTTTTCAAGGGACACAAAAGCCACTGGAGCCAGCCAATATTATCAAAACTTCCAAAAAGAATTTATCTTTGTTGGCTGGACATCTAGACTTAGCCGAAAGTGAAGCACAGTTAGCTGTTGCACTTTCAACAGGAGCCGCCATTCCTGCATTGAAAAACTTACCAGGCTCAGTTAACCACCTTATAACTATAACCGCTAACGAGAATGATATAGACATTGTCTTGATTGACATGAGTCCCAGCGTAGGCGCACTAAATCAGTGTTTTCTAATGGGTAGTAACTACTTTATTGTTCCTACTTTTCCAGATTATTTTTGCGACCAAGCAATACTTTCACTATCTCGTGTAATACCAAAGTGGAATAAGTCAGTAGAGTTGTTTCGAGATAAAGAGCTAGCATATCCTGTACCTAGCGATCCTCCTAAATTTATGGGAATTATTTCCCAGCGCTTTCGTCCGCGTAGTGGTAGCCCTGCTGCTTCTTTTCAGCGATGGATAGACCGGATAAAAGTAACAGTTAACCACCAACTCGCTCCGGCTTTATCGAAGGTTGGTATGACAATTTCTGAAGATGAATTTAAGGCTTCTGATCCAGGTGATACTCCATATAATTTAGCCAACATTCCCGACTTTAATTCATTAATTGCACAATCTCAAAAGCACAATGTTCCTGTATTTGCCTTATCTGACAGTCAAATAGAGCAGTCGGGTAAAGTCTTAGAAACTATGAAAAATAATCGTCAGCATTTCGATAATACTTTCAAGCAGCTTGCAAAAACAGTGGTTAATCTCATAAAAAGTTGAGGTTACTGCGGCTATAGACCTAACTTCGAGCAGTAAGTAGGTGGGCTTAATTATCCGTAAAATAGCGATTGAGATTCAAAATGCTGAAAACCTCTTTAATAAAGGCTTTCAGCTTCATTTTCGTATTTTGAGTTTTAACGTTTATTTATGCCCACCTACA
>NZ_JAAHHZ010000022.1:0-12368 GCF_010672005.1 Moorena sp. SIO4A5
GACTTGGGGGAGCACTCCAGCAAAAGTCCTGGGTGTTCGGCGGGAATGCCGCCTGTCGCGAGGGATAAACCCTTGTAATCAAGACGGACACCCCCACCACGAGAACGCAGGTGGGGGAAGCATTCATGTTAATTCAAGTATGGCGAAGGATTTGGGAGATCAATCATTTTGCTTCCAGTATAGTTGTGTCGAAATACTTGGTCCTAGTCATGGTATCTCAAGTTTTTGAGAAATCTCAGGATTACTAGTTAAGTTCTTGAGCCTCTAGCCGCAGCACTGACCCAATCGACTAAAAAGGTCAAAATGACGAAACAAAAGAGACTACTACACTGCTATAGTCAAAGCTGCTCAATTGTTCGGTCAGCAACAGACCTAAGCCTCCAGCTACGACTTACCAACCATGACAGTCTCCCGGATGCAGACTTCCCAGCGATAGAGGATATAAGCTAGGAAACGGGGCAAGTTAATCGGGAGTATCCCATAGAGAAATAGCAGCATTCCCGGAGTTCCCTGGGCTTTCAAGGCTTCTAAAGGAGGTTTTTCCAGGTTTTCGTTGGTTTCTGTCATTAATGTGCCTAGAATACCAAGGTTGTTTAATCCGAGTGCGATCGCACCGGGTAAAATTCCAGGAAACAGGACAAACAGCGCTACTATTGCCCAAATCGGTGGGGGAATGGCTCGGCAAAACAGTAGGACTATCCGAGTTAGCACGAGTATTGTCCAACCTTGTACCGACGCAATAGTTAATGCCTTGGGATTGGGATTGAGCAATCCACCGGGAAGGAGAAAATTATGGGCTGCTGGAAAAGACAGCACCATGCCAGCAATACCAGCACCAGCAATCGCTAGTATCGACATGGCAAGGGTTTGGATGGAGAGAGTAAATAACTGTGGGAATTGCACTCCATTAATTTGTTGTGGAAATGACCCTGTAGAATGCCATCATGTCTTTTGGGTGACTCAAGCTTCGGCTCCGAGTTGGATTAAAGCCTCAGGATTAACCACAGATGAGCAGGGATTTATTCTAGTTACTGATACCTTTGGTCTATCCTGCAACGGTCTAGTTCATCCTGAACAACTGCTGCGCAAAAGCGGGATGAAACCTGGTCAAGTGCTGATTCTGACTAAAGCCATTGGGACGGGAACTCTCTTTGCTGCTAATATGCGCTACCAAGCCAAAGGTCGCTGGATTGAACAGGCAGTGGAATCGATGTTACTATCCAATCAAACCGCCGCCCAAGTCTTTCGTGAATGTGGCGCAACAGCTTGTACTAATATTACTGGATTTGGAGTGTTAGGGCATCTCCGGTAAATGGTTAAAGCCTCAAACGTAGGCGTGGAATTAGAGTTAGCAGCAATTCCGATTTTACCAGGAGCAATAGAAACTGTAGAAGCAGGAATAACTAGTTCTATTCACCCTAAAAATTTACAATTATCTATCTACATCAAGAATAGATTAGACGTTAGTCATTTACCTAACTACCCGTTGTTATTTGACCCTCAAACCTCTGGTGGAATTCTAGCAGCTATTCCAGCCGAAAAAGCTGATGAATGTATTAATAAATTGAAAGCTTGCGGTCATCAACAAAGCAGCTTAATTGGTCGGGTAATCCCAGCTCCACAAGCTATCTCGAGACCTATTACTATTATATAGCAGTTCTCAATTGGGTGAGGTACTTTCGTTCTGGGTTAATGGCAGTAGGGAGTAGGGGGTAGGGAGTAGGGCTGCATCGCTTTTTCCGATCAAGAGCATAATGAGTTGAAACAGGCCAGCCTTATGGAAAACAGAGCTATCAATTATAAGGTACGCCCACGCCATTAGGGATTATTGATCTAAATTTAAAAGAGAAAAACTCAAATAAGTGCCCCTATCCATCCCTACCGTAAGACGAGTGGGGAATTCCGCTAACAGCGCGTTAATTCAACTTATTAATGAAACTCCCCAGGCAAGATTCGAACTTGCGACCAATCGGTTAACAGCCGACCGCTCTACCGCTGAGCTACTGAGGATTGCCAAACAATTGCTCATCACATCTACTTATTATAATCATAAAGTACAAAGTCTGGCAAGTACTTTCGCAAATTTTTTTTAAATCACTGTTGTGTCGGGAGTTTTGAGTACTTTTTCAGTTAACGATTATTAGTTAACAGTAAACAGTCAGCTAACTATGAGCCAGTCAGTAGTCAAAATTCATTAGTCAACAGTCAGTAGTCAACAATAATATCCTAATGGTTGACTTCTTGCCACTGTAACCCATGCTTGAGTGGGGAACGGCTTGATTCAACGTTGACGTTGAGCAACGGTTTTTGGTTAACCCCTGATTGCCTTTGTTTTTCTAACACTGCTCTGGCTAAAGCAGCTTGTCGTTCCACTTCTTCCTTTAAATGCTGCTTACGGGAATACTCAGCTATCTTGATTCTCGCTTTCTGGTAGGTGGGGGTTTCTTTAGGGATTTGAGACAAATACACTAGCGCTTTAATAAAGTTCCCCTGTCCTCCTTGTTCATAGGCTTCTTGTAACAAGTACTCTGCTCGAATCTGTTGCTTTTGCTGATATTCCTTCAGCTTTGCTTGGACTTTAGCACCGGTGCGGGTTTCTGGATGGATTTGTTCGAGTAGTGCGATCGCATTGCTAAAGTCTTGGGCTAATGCTTGTTTGTAGGCTTGCTTTAATAACCCTTGGGCTTCTGCTTCAAGGCGAGGTTTTGCCTTGTTGACTAATGGCTCCATCTTCTTTTGCCAATAGCCAATTGAGGGCATTTTATGGTATCCCTCAAGCACATCTGACCATCGTTCTTGATAAAAGGCTTGCTCTGTAGCCTTAAACAGAGCTTCAGCACTTTGCCATTGTTGCTGCCACTGTTGAATCGTATTTAGGGATTGTTCATAGATCAGGCTATCGCTAGGAATCGATTCTGCTAGTGCGATCGCTTCCTCCAAATCACCGGCTTGATAGTGTTTGATTGCCTTTTGTAGAATATCAAATTCAGAACGAGACGCAGAAGCATTCAGTAAAGCATAAAGTCCGATTAAAATGGCTATAGCATTGGAGCTTGCTGCTCCCACTCCGATTCCTTTCAGTAAAGGTGGCAATTTTGGCCAGCTATACAGGGCGAATTCACGGACATACACTTTCCAATCTAATGGCGGCTCATCAGTAATAATTACTGAGTCTTT
Source organism: Moorena sp. SIO4A5 (assembly GCF_010672005.1). Taxonomy (NCBI): domain Bacteria; kingdom Bacillati; phylum Cyanobacteriota; class Cyanophyceae; order Coleofasciculales; family Coleofasciculaceae; genus Moorena; species Moorena sp. SIO4A5. The sequence continues at coordinate 3,178 of NZ_JAAHHZ010000022.1, forward strand.
ATTACTAATTTTTGAGTTTTTATTGCTAATTTCTGAGTTTTTATTGCTAAGTTCTGATTCTTTATTACTAAGTTCTGATTCTTTATTACTAAGTTCTGATTCTTTATTACTAAGTTCTGATTCTTTATTACTAAGTTCTGATTCTTTATTACTAAGTTCTGAGTCTTTATTCCTGAGTGTTTCCTGCTCAGTTTTGAGTCCTGAGTCAGATTTAGGCGTTGCCTGTTTTAATTGTTGTGAGCTAGACTCCCTAGTCAGTGCTGAGTGTTCAATGGTAACCCTTGAGTCAGACTGAGTATCTAGCACGTTTAATTCAAAAGCGTCATTGTCACTAAACTTGATACTGAGTGGTGAGTGCTCCGTTATCAGTTCTGAGTCAGACTTAGCAATAGATACTTTTAACTGAGGACTTTGATTACACATCAGTGTCTTAAGTACGATTAAGGCATCAGTTGCTGACTGATAGCGGTCTTGGCTGTGGTAAGACACCATATGGTTGAGTACAAACGCCATTTGATCGCTAACCGATACATGTTTTCGCCAATCAATCTCACCAGTCTCAGGGTCAGCCAATTGCATTGGGGTCATCCCTGTGAGGGCGTGAATCGCAATCATTCCTAGGGAATAAATGTCACTGTTAGGAAGGGATTGACCAGCAAGTTGCTCTGGGGGTATGTAGGCGAAGGGGCGAATTGTCTTGGATCGATCAGAGGATGGGATCTCGGTCAGATGGGGTTCGATTGGCTTTGAATTAATCAGCTCAGCAGCACCAAAGTCAATCAAAACTAGCCTACGGTCTGACCCTCGTCTGATTAGGTTATTGGGTTTGAGGTCTCTATGAATTATCCCTTGACGGTGAATAAATTCTAGGATGCCTAAAACATCTTGTAATAGTTCAATGCACTGGTTTTCGCTAAAGCGTTTATTACTGTTTTGGCTGATCGGCAGTTCAGTACTAAGAGTTTCTCCGATAATTAACTTTTGAACTAAGTAAAATCCGTGGTGATCTTCAAAATAATCAAGTAGACGAGGAATTTGGTTATGGCTACCCAGTTTGATCAAGGTTTGAGCTTCATTGAGCCAGAGACGCTTAAGAAATTGCCATTTTTGAGGATCATCGCTTTTGGGCTGAAGATACTTAATCACATAGCGGGGATGGCCCTGTTGTCGGGTATCCTCTGCGATATAGGTTTTGCCAAATGCCCCAGCACTTAGAGATTCAATGATTTGATAACGTCCGTTCAGGAGCTTTCCCCATAGGTCATGATTTGGATTAATTTTCAAAGAATTTTTTCCTACCAGAATCACTTCTATTTAGTTTTTTTCAAGAAACCAACAGTGTTTCCGGAATTAGTGGTTTACAGAAGTAATTGGATTTGCTGTAGCATCACCCGGTAGGAAATGGGATGTAAGCAATCAGCTATATTAAATTAGCTATATTAAATCCGCTATATTAAATCAGCTATAGCAGTCGCCAGGGCAGGCGCGGACATGACAAAAGTCTCAAACCTAAGTAAGCGCAAGAGTTTGACTTCTGACTTCTGACTTCTGACTTCTGACTTCTGACTTCTGACTTCTGACTTCTGACTTCTGACTTCTGACTTCTGACTTCTGACTTCTGACTTCTGACTTCTGACTTCTGACTTCTGACTTCTNCAAAACCCGCTCCAGTTGGTACAAAACTAAACCTATTGGACCTGTGCAACCAGATTATATCAATGGTTGCGCCCTAGTGGACACACAAGTAAGTCCCCAAAAATTGCTAGAGACTCTGCTAGAAACAGAGCAAAAGTTTGGTAGAGTTCGTTTGGAACATTGGGGAGCAAGAACCTTAGATTTAGATTTAATCTTGTTCGGTAACCTGATTCTAGATACTCCTGATCTAATCATACCTCACCCACGCATGAGAGAGAGAGCATTTGTGTTAGTGCCCTTGGCCGAAATTGCTCCTGATTGGATAGAGCCAGTCTCGGAAATGAAAGTCTCCCAACTTCTCGAAAGGTTAGAGATTTCCGGAGTTGCTCGGTATTAATTTTTAGGATATCAAATCCGGTTGATGGACTCTAATAACAATAAAAAAAACTAAGGTAATTCAGCCTAACACAATCCCGATAAATGACATTCTATTTTCTTGGGTATACTGGGCTTAAAACCAATCCAAAAACAATGCTGATAGAGTAACTCAAGCAGTAGTATAAATTTAAAAATAATTGTGAAAAAAGACAATGCTGAAAAAAGCTTTAGTGACCGGATCAGCAGTGGGAATTGGAAAAGCGATCGCTATTGATTTAGCTAGTAAGGGATTTGATGTTGCATTTCACTATAACCGCAGTGAAGAAGCAGCCAAGCAAGCTTCTCAGGAAGCAGCGACTCACGGAGTAAAAGCGATCGCCCTACAAGCAGATATCACTAAACCAGAGCAAGCAAAGTTATTGGTAGAAAATGCAGCAGCACAACTAGGGGGTTTATCAGTAGTTGTCAATAATGTAGGCAACTATTTTAGTAAACCCACTAGCCAAATATCAGTAGAAGAGTGGCATTCTGTAATTGATTCCAACCTCAATACTACTTTTTATGTCACTAGTGCCGCAATTCCCTACCTGAAGTCCGCAGGTTGGGGTCGCATTGTTAATATTGGTGCTGCCAGTGCCCATAATGTCACTGCCCGTGGTACTAATACAGCTTATATAATCGCTAAAACTGGCATCATTATTTATACTAAGTCCCTTGCTAAAGAGCTAATTGCAGATAAAATTACTGCCAACGTGGTATCTCCAGGAATAGCAGAGAATTCCTTTGAATACGATGATGATTGGCAGGATGCTATGCCTAACTTACCAGCAAAACGCCCTGCCAGTTTGTCAGAAATTGTCCATGCTGCTTGTTTTTTTATCAGTCCTGATTCTGATTACATCACAGGACAAGTAGTAGAAGTTTCTGGCGCTTGGAGTTTATAGTTTTAGTAAATAGAACAATATTTTGAATAGGATAAACATGCTGACTCTCGAACATCTATACGACATTCATGAACAGTATAAGGATGCCTTAAGCGTAAAAGTTGAAGAATTTACCATTGGCAACAAACATTTGAATTTTAATTCTGAAAAAGCTATCTTAGGAGTAGTCAATCTTTCTAGTGATTCTTGGTACAGGGAAAGTGTCTGTTTAAGTTCAGAACAAGCGATTCGTCGCGGCATCATGTTAAAAGCCCAAGGAGCAGATTTTGTAGATATTGGTGCTGAATCTTCTTTGCCCCATGCTGAGAGAGTAGAAGATGTGAGGCAACAAAGTAAAATTTTGCCTGTGTTGGAAGCCCTCCATCAAGAAGGTGTGTTAACTTCTATTGAAACCTATTATCCTCAAGTGGCTAGGGAATGTTTAAAAGTTGGAGCCAATATCATCAATTTAACGGGTTCCCAAGACAATCAGGAAATTTATCAACAGGTATCGGAGTTTGATGCTGGGGTGATCATCTGTTACGTTCAAGGGAAAAATGTCAGAGAAGTTGATGACTTTGATTTTGGCAACGATCCAACAGACTTAATGTATGATTATTTTGCCAAAGAGATTGAACTAGCTACTAAACTTGGTGTTAGGAAAATTTTTGTTGATGCCGGGTTAGGTTTCTACTACAAAAATCTTCAAGACAGCGCCCTACGCATTCGTTTTCAAATGAAAACCTTTTTAAATACTTTTCGTCTTCGGAAATTGGGTTTTCCCGTGTGTCATGCCCTCCCCCATGCTTTTGAATGTTTTGGGGAAGAAGTCAGAAGTGCTGAACCTTTCTTTGCAGTTCTAGCAGCATTAGGAAAAACCGATTTGTTTAGAACTCATGAAGTTCCTAAAATTAAAGCTGTTTTAGATACTCTTAGTTTATTTTAAATCAAAACTAATGACCTCAACGACATCACATTTTTAAGATTTCAAGAGTAGATATCATGAGTCTCGAATAGAGTATATGGCAACAGGAGAGTCTCCAACCTGTGATGTCATTTCATCTGAAATGCCTTACTGGGAAAATAATAGGCTAATTTTTCCTTTTCTAATTAACGACTGGAAGCATGTCTATTATATCGACTTTCCTCTGGAATTTAAAAATACACAGAAACCCCATATATCTGTCTTAATTGGGATTGCAATGGCTGAAATTTACCGCCTTTGTGAAATCTGTACGCCTCAGATAGTGCAAGTTCCTTGGTATAGTTGCCTTCCGTGGGAATCAGATTGGTGGAATGAGGACATTTATTGGTATCTCCAGCAAAAGTTTTATCTGGAAAAATGGAGTTGGGATAGAATGCCTCGAATAGAGTTTTCCCGAAGTGAGCTAGAGAATTCTTGGTCACCATCAGTAAAGGATTCCTATCTTCTTGCAGTCAGTGGAGGTAAAGAAAGTACCTTTGCCTTTGAGTGGATGCAGCGAGCTAACCTGACCATGGAAACCTTTACTCTACACCATGCTGGGGGAATACTAGGAGACAATTGGCAGAAAAAGTTCCCAGTATTCGAGCCCATAAGAAAGCGATCGCACCTTTGGGAAATACTTACTCATCCTAGGGAAGATCCTGCTCAACATTTTGATTATAAGGGGGTACGTAACGATCCCACAATTACCAATGCCTTGTTCGTTATGATGATTATTGCAGCACAGCAGGGGCATAAGTTTCTGGTGCTAGCAAATGATAAAAGCTCCAATGAATCTAATGCCACCTATCAAGGACGTAGCGTTAATCATCAAAGTGCCAAGGGCAATGCTTACATCGAACGTTTTAATGATTTCTTGGAGCGCAAGGGTTTGCCATTTCGCTATGTTAGCATCTGTGAAGAGGTTTACTCTATAGCAACAGTTCAGCAACTATCCCTTTGGAACAAAAGCATCCTGAAGGATCTTACCTCCTGTAACGAGGCGCAGTGGGCTCCCGGCTCCTCTCGGTGGTGTTGTGGCTGTCCTAAGTGTGCTTTTTCCTTCGCGTTGATCGAAGCTGCAACAGATTATGATTTTGCTATCGATGTAGTGGGAGAAGACTTATTCAGCGTCAAGAAACTTGAGGAACTGTGGACACGTCTGTTTGACCCAAGGGCTGAGAAACCATTTGAATGTGTTGGGGAAAAACGTGAAACTTTGATGGCATTAGTTAAATGTAAACAACAGCGTATCAAGAATGGTCAACCCTTGGGTGCTCTTGCTGAGATACCAGATGTTAAGTTTGACAACTCTCTGCTGATGATATCTCCTCCCAAGAATATTCCTATGCCTCACAGAGATAAATTAGAGTCTGTCTGCACATTCCGACTTTGAGATGAACGATGGCAGGGAAGCGCAGCGCGATCGCGCAGTTCGATGAACGAAAAATCTGGAATTTATAATTCATCATTCATCATTCATTTTTTTCCTTGTGTATATAGCAATCCTAAATCAGTTCTAAAATCTGCCAAATCTTAAATCTTTACTGGACAAGGGTTATAGCGAGAGCTTCGGCCACTAGATTTTACGAATCATTTAGGACTGCTATAGTTTAAAGTTTTTGACAAAGATAAACCCCTTCTTCTTGATTAGCAGCTTCCCAGTAATCCAAAACCTTAATACCATAACTCTTTAGTATTTCTTGAATCATAGGAGTAGTATAACGATAGGAAAAAAATAATCTAATTCTATCTTTGCTTCTCCACTCAATAAGGTTGTTTTCTAAACTAAAAATCACATCGTTTTCTAATTCAAAATAAGCAGCAATTCTTTTAAATTGTTGATTTGGTTCATCCTGTTCTATTGTAAATTTAATAGTCCCATCTTTGGCTTCGACTCCAGCATCAAGTAAAACAGTAATTAACCACTCTTTAGTTAACTCATTATCATATTGAGGAAGAACTTTTTGAATACCTTGCAGATAATCAGAACCAGGGGCTAAATTAGCACTAAAAAGCAATATATCTCCCTTGCTTAGAAAATTACTTAAAATCGGCAAAATTTCCTCAGGATCGAAATTGGGAATCATGCCAAAAAAGGTAATTATATTTCTTTTGTCTTGATTATCGACAAGGGAGATTAAATCATCAGAGTGAAGCAGATCGCAAACAATGGGCTGTACCCGTAAATTAGCAAAATATTCTCTGATCTTTTGAGCAGAAATTATCGCCAGAGATAAGCTAACATCAACAGGATAATAAGTTAATGCTCTTTCAGAATTTAATAATTGGGAAACTAGAAGTTTATCTTTTTCTCCACCACCACAACCTAAGCCAATTAAATTTAAATTTAGACTATTATCATCTAAAATTTCTGCGGTTTTTTTAAAACACTTGGCATAGGCATCAATACAGCTTTCATCTTGTCTAGCTGGAGAATAAGTTTCGTGTATTTTTAACCATTTTTGGCTTTGCTTGACACTATCGTAATGAAATTTGTGATTGATTTTACAAGAAGTAAAGCCAGCTAAATAATCTTGAAAAACTCGCTCAGGAAATTGACTGGGATGTACGTATACTTTTTCAAAGTCTAACATATATAAATTCTCAAACTCATCAGGTACAAATTTATTGGTTTTAGGAAACAGAGAACAGGAAACAGGGAGCAGGAAATAGGTGATAATAAAAAAAATATCTGTACCTAATAGCTATGATAAAAGCTATATATTATAGTGAGTATAGATTTGCTTTTCTAGATAGTCCTCAATTAACACGCGAGTGTAGCTATTGAGAGGATATTCCAGAGCTTTTTGGGGAGTCACCCATGCCCATTCCTCAATTTCTTCGTTGGGAGTGATGGTTTCCGTGGCAGAAAAGGCATAGTAATTAACCATGATGAAATGGGCTTCTCGCACAAACTGTGAGTCCAACACTGCTTCCTGTAGCAACCCAAAGCGTACCTGGGTCAAATCTAGACCAACTTCTTCCCGAAACTCCCTGAGGAGTGCATCCTCAAGGGTTTCACCCCATTCTACTTTACCTCCTGGTACACCCCATTGACCCCGCCATTTAGTGGTTTTGACAATCAAAATTTGTCCACTTGTAGTTAAGACAAGTGCCCCTACCGTAGTCAAAGGAAACTGCCCCTGCACAGATAGCCCTCCATTTGTGATTTCCTCTGGAATCCCATTGCTTAGCTTGTGTCGAATTTTTTGTTTCACAGACCTACCTGGAATAGGTTAGCGCAGTTTCCAATCTTTAAGGATCACAATCTGAGATCACCAATCACCAATCCTGATTTCTGGGCTAGTGGCCAGTAAATCAGGATTTTGTGAATTTCAGGGTAATGGTCTAAGCTATTCCCTGTTTAAAACTTGATTCTCACAATACTCTACCATGCCCAAACGCGCTTATCGTCTAGTTGAGCAACAATGAACGACCCCTTAGTGAAAAATCTTCTATCCACTGGCAAGGCATTTCAGGGGAAGCCTGAGCCGCTAACTCTCTAGACCTTGAAGAACTTCCAGGCTACTAGGAGTTGTTATACTGAAAATTTAAACTCCCCAGGCAAGATTCGAACTTGCGACCAATCGGTTAACAGCCGACCGCTCTACCGCTGAGCTACTGAGGATTGCCAAACAATTGCTCTTCACATCTACTTATTATAATCATACAGTACAAAGTCTGGCAAGTACTTTCGCAAATTTTTTTGAAATCACTGTGGTGTCGGGAGTTTTGAGTACAAGGGAAAGTAAACAATAAATAGTTAACACTAAGCAGTCAAGTAAATATAAGCCAGTCAGTAGTTTTGAAAGCTCTGGCGACTGTAGTTTGGCGGCAAGGGTTTAAGCGCAGTACTCGCTGGAAATTCTGGCATCATTTATTTGGTATTTTCAGGCACAATCCAGCTGTGTGGGAACATTACCTTACTCTATGCGCTCACAACGAACACTTTCTTGAATATCGTCAAATTGTCCGGGATGAAATTGAAAGACAGTTAGTTGATACTAATCCTAAGTTGATGGATAAAGAATTAGTAGAGATCTAGCAATGTCTTGATGCAATAGCGAGTGGGGGTTTCCCCCAAGACCGCGCTGCATCGCTTATTAGCAACGTTTTAGGGATATTAGTTATCCTATTAAGGCAAGAGGCAAGAGGCAAAAGGCAAAAGGGAATAGCAATGCAGCGCTATTCCCTGTTCCCTGTTCCCTGTTCCCTGTTCCCTGTTCCCTGTTCCCTGTTCCCTGTTCCCTAAAACCCCAAGGGCGAGGTAGATGACCGGATTATAATATCGGCTTGATAGTTAAATCTTTCAAGGTGAAGGTGAAGTCGAGTTTTTTCGTTGTGCTNGGCTTCATAATTTCCGACTCACCCACCGTCAAACAAAAGTTACTAACCACCTGTTAGTTTCCTAATCCCAAACCTTAGGGAAAGAATCGATTCCTTGAGTTTTCTGCACTATTTCCGATCAGGTTTTATATAACAAAGATTGAAAAAACACTCAATTTCACAATCTATGCAAAAACCAAGACCAACATAAAAAGCTCTGATGGCAGCTAATTTGTAGTCAGAATGAATCGATAGAGCTTTTTGATTTGCCCAAGCAAGAAACTGTTGTAATTTCTCATCTCTCATTAACACCCGATCAATCTTCCGCTTCATTAGTTGCATTAATTTATCAGCATTACGCAGCATACCTGCGGTGAGCAATAAGACCTCTCGCCAGCTTTTCTCAGTGATATACTCCACCAAATTTTTATAAGCATGATTGGCAACAATTTCCCTGGCAGCGAAATACTCTTGAAATGTCAGGTGAGAAAAAGAATAGATGCTTTTTGCCCGTTCCACTAGTAACCCATGCTGGGCTTCAATTGACTTTAACACGGCTTCGCTGTCCAATTTCAGCTCTTTTTGATTGGGCTCTTCTTCTTTGTATAAGTTGCGAATAAACTCAGCGATATATTCCTCAACGGTTTTTTGCTTAAAGAAGTAATCTTTATGCTTAAAGGTAGTTAGAGCAATTTGACTCAGCAAGTCTTCCTTGCGTTGCACAGACAGGTTTTTATAAACCTGATCCCGCTCAATGTTGCGTTTGGCATCCCATTTTTTCAGCAACACATCCAACCCTTCCTTATAAAGTTCAGAGCGATTTGCCGGAAAATTCCCGGCTTCGCCAAACACCAAGCAGAGCAGGGTCAGCAGTAGGGGATTGGTTGCCAGTTCTTGAATCCGCTTGTGCTTTTCCAATTTTTGGATGAAGCGTTCAGCTTTCACTGGGTCACTTAACCGAA
>NZ_JAAHHZ010000220.1:0-8113 GCF_010672005.1 Moorena sp. SIO4A5
CGTGGAGGTAGGCAAGACGGATTTCCTGCCCAATTGGTGATTCAGGCTCAGCAAAGCCGCATGTTGCTGAATCTGCCAATTCCAGTGCGAACCTTGACACCACCGATTAATGGTCGCTCAACGTTGATGCGGTTATACAGTGATGGAAAGGTATACGCCGCCAGTCTTGCCAAGTATGCACCTTTAGATACTGATGGGAATGAACGCTCTCCTACTATAGCTCAATGGCAGGATTTATTAGAGCAAGGGGAGTTAGCTGGACCACGCGATCGCGCCCCGACTGATCCGATTGCTACTACTGGTTCAATTATCTACGGTCGAGTGGCAGGAGTAGCCCGAGGCTCTAGATGGCAAGCTCAGTTAGTGGATAATCCTACTGCTCAATCTCTAACTATTCCGCAACCGGGAAAAGCCTTTTCCTACGGACTGAGTACCCTCCATCACGGCAGGTTAGGTACTGGTCAAATTCAGAGTGCGCCGATGTTAGTCCGTTATCCAGATACCGCCTATTTTGCCCATGGTAACTATGGGGTGCAATACAGCCTGACCTTGCCACTGATTAATCCCACCCGGGATACTCAAACGGTCACTCTGGCTCTTGAGACACCGATTAAACAGGATCAAATCCAGGGAGGATTAAGGTTTTTAAAGGCACCAGCTAAGCAAATATTTTTCCGAGGGACAGTGCAATTGAGCTATAAGGATGATCAAGGTTTACCTCGGACGCGCTATGTGCATTTGGTACAACGGCGTGGTGAGCAGGGGGATACCCTAGTGAGGTTGCAGATGCCACCCCTTGAGCAACGGCTGGTGCAAGTCGATTTTCTCTATCCACCAGACTCGACACCCCCCCAAGTTTTAACGGTTCGGACACATCATCAATAGACCTCTTGCATAAGTCTCAACCCAAATGTAAAAAACCTAGCCCTGTGAGGATGGCAAGGTGGGGAGTATGTCACATCAGGTTATATGTATCAATGTAAATTGATATTGTAGTCAATGTAATAAATTCATGAAATGATCAGTTGATTATCTCGAAAGGTAGATAAAATGTTACAATCTAACTTATTAGACTGAAAAAGTCAAACAATGATCAGCGTCTTCCTATGTTGTCCTGTGAGCATCCTGCCTTGCGAGTTCTAGTAGTTGACGACCATGAATTAACTCGATATAGCCTTCAGTTAGCATTTTCGGCTCAGGAGAATATTGAGATAGTTGCTCTTGCTAGTAACGGGAAAGAAGCCATTGATATGGTAGAGTGCCATCGCCCGGATGTTATAGTACTTGATCTACAAATGCCTATGATGGATGGTCTAAGTGCAGCCACCCGGATCAAAAGTCTAGAGCCAGACACTAAAATTATTGCCTACTCTTCAGTAGAAGACCCCCAAATTGAGGTAATGAGCCAAACCGCTCCCGTTGATATCTTCTGTAGGAAAGATGTTGCCACTTCAGATCTAATTAATTTAGTTAGGAAAATGGGGAGTGATAAAGTTAACCGTCTACAACCACTAGCTAAAATCAGCTGAGAAACGAAAACTAGAATAAGGCGCTGCTAAACTAAGGAATTATGCAATTATAGTCGGCTAATTTCCCCATTACCTCATTACCCTCAATTATTCCATTAATCAGCAACGCCAATTTTTTGAGGCATCAGTTAGCCTTTCTATTCGGGGAAAGTACGCTTAAATTCATCGATTAGGTCATCGAGTTCTTCTAGAGCCTGATTAACATCAATTCTGAGGGTACCCAAATCGGGTTGCTCCAGAAGCCGTAGCAAGGATTCCCGTTTACTGGTGATTAAGGTAATTCGCTCCTTAATTTTTTCCAACTCCATTTTTGGCTGTCTCTTATCTACAACTTTATGATAACGATCAGATTTTATCATAAAAAGGGGGAATAAGGTATTTAAGAGAAAGACTTGGTGCAATTATTAATTCGTTCTTACTTGCCTGGAGTCGGGAATATCGGTCAAGCCAGTAATCAGAGTATTGGGTTGATGTAATGATGGGAAGATGGGGGATAGGGCAGATAGGAGTGGATAAAATTCACCCAAAACCATATATTGGTAATTTTGTCAACTTCTATGACTTGACCACCACTCTATGATAATAAAACTGGAGTTATTTCTGTTACATAGCTAAATAATGTTACCCCGAACTTCCCTAGGAACTGTAGGTCTAGTCATTGGTGGATTACTGACCGTAATCGGCTTTGTTGCCTACGCTACCGATAATGCCACCCTGAATCTAGTGGGATTCTTTTATGGAATTCCGATTCTACTAGGAGGTCTTGCCCTCAAAGCTGCCGAGTTAAAGCCTGTGGAATTAAGCCAACCAACAATTCCTGAAGTCCTGACGCTGCGAGAGCAAAGCGCCACCCCAATCCAAAACCAGATTCGCAAAGACGTAATGCGATATCGCTATGGTCAAGAAGCCCATCTAGATAGTTCCTTGGAAAGCCTTGGTTTATCTCCTACTGATGAAGAAAGACCTGTGTTGATGGGGTTACGAGAAACTTCGGTGGATGGTGCTTATGCCTTAATTCTCGAATTTGATTCCCCACTAATTCCTTTTGAGACTTGGCTCAAAAAGCAGGAAAAACTGGAAAACTTCTTTGGACCTGGTATTAGAGTAGATTTAACCGAACTTGAAGAAGACCAGGTGGATGTAGCACTAGTGGCAATACCCGAAGAAAGCACCAGCGTGTAAAGACCTTACCTTTAAAGCTCTCCGCTGTTACCTAGACGGGGATTCTCCGTTGAAACAGTCTGTCATATACCGCCCTGTGACGCTGAGCGCCGAGTTGTTGCCTAGACATCGGCGCTCAGCGTTGCTGTTCTGTTGTCGGTATAGTTTTTACAAGCGCACTACATACCATTGTAAATACTCTCCAGGTCCTACATCTAATTCACAGCTGGTCTCCATCAAATACTGTCCTTGCTCCTCCAAAGAAGTCAAATGCTGCAAATCCCTTGGCAAATCATCCTGACGATTTGCCAAGATTGCCATTAACTTTGACTTTAACTCCATTGGAGTCAGAATCACCTCTGGCTGATTAGTTTCTAGAACTACATACCCATCTTCCTGGAACATTATAGAATTAGGCATATCTTAGATCAAATCCACTTTCTTCCTTCGTTTATAATCTTAGGATGTTTGTGATTTTTTGGGTCTTTGTGGTAACTAAAAAACTATTCATTTGCAAACCTATTCCCGTGCCAGCTACAAAACCCTGATCGATATGTTTCTATCTCTCAACTACGAGCCAGCCTTAGAATCCCTCGGATATGACTATTTTGACGAAGTAGCAGCAGCAGAATTTCCTAGGCATATCCTGCGGTTTCGTAACGACCAATTGTTACCCCGTATTGGATTAAATCCCCAAGACACTAACGACCAAGACTTTATCCAAGCTTTCGGTAAATTTCAGGGAGTTCGACCCTTTTTAGCCCTGCGCTACCATGGCTATCAATTTGGTGAATATAACCCTAGACTAGGGGATGGCAGAGGTTTTCTCTATGGTCAAGTAAGAGGTATTGATGGGGAACTTTACGACTTCGGTACCAAAGGCTCTGGCACCACACCCTACTCCCGAACTGCTGATGGTAGACTGACCCTCAAAGGAGGGGTGCGGGAAGTACTTGCAGCTGAAGCGTTGCACCATCTTGGAGTTTTAACCTCCCGCTGTCTGAGCCTGATTGAAACTGGAGAGCAACTGTGGCGAGGTGATGAACCTTCTCCAACTCGCTCATCAGTTATAGTACGTTTTAGCCGTTCCCATATCCGGTTTGGTACCTTTGAGCGACTGCATTACTTTAAGCGTCCGGATTTAATCAAGAAGCTATTAGACCATGTGATTGAGCAGTACTACCCAAGCATAATCCCCCTAAAGGAGGATAAGAAACAGGAGCAGTATGCTCAGTTTTACGCTGAGTTGGTGGAACGAGTGGCTCGATTGGCAGCCCAGTGGATGGCAGCGGGTTTTTGTCACGCTGTCTTAAATACCGACAATATGTCGATTACTGGCGAAAGTTTTGATTATGGACCATTCGCCTTTATCCCCACCTATGACCCTAAGTTTACCGCTGCTTACTTTGACTATTACAGGCGCTACAGTTATGGCAATCAACCTGGAATTTGTCAGTTAAATTTAGAAATGCTTCAGCAACCGTTAGGGATGGTAATCCCAACATCGGAGATGGAAGCAGGTTTAGCCGAGTTTGGGAAACATTATTACCGCAATTATCGGCACTTGATGCTGAATAAACTGGGATTTGAACAGTTGCCAGAGTCGGAAGAGTCAGAGTTATTGAGGTTAACGATTCAGTTCCTGCAAGATACTCAGGTTGGTTATCACGCTTTCTTTGCTGAATTAGCCCAACAGTTTGATAAGAGTTGGCGAGATGATGTTACTCAGATAATGAGCCGAGAATCTTTTTGGGAGTCAGATGCTCAGTATTCCTCCCTAGCAGATTGGCGCAATTTATACCACCACCTTTTACAAAATTTATCAGTTGATCAGCTTAAGGATATGTCAGCACTTTTGCGAGATAAGAATCCGCACACTGCTTTACTCAGACCTGTAATTGAGGCAGTTTGGGAGCCAATTACTCAGGAAGATAATTGGGAGCCGTTTTATGAGTTGATCAGCAAACTACAAGCTAAACAATGAAACAGTGATTAGTTCAAAGCTGAGGCAAGAACCATTTATCTCAATTTAATTTAATTCAAATTAAGATTGTTGACATTTCCATTAACTTCTGGTAATACTCCTGACGGTCTAGGAGATGACACTGGAGCTAATGGTATCTCTAGCAGCGGTCGATTCAGAGCAATCCTGAGGGGTTCTGCTTTTGGCAATGGAGTTGGGTTAGTGGCCATCTGTGGCACTGGTGAGGGTCCATTAGGCACAATCATCGAAACCGCACCGACAAACATGGCAGCAAGGGCAGCACCACCCCAAACAAATTTTCGGCGATTCCGGCGGCGGTCAATTTTTGAGAAAACTTGCTGTGCCAGTTCTTGAGCTGGTTGCTCTGTTTGTGGGACGGGCATGGTTCGGAATGCCTGACGTAGCATCAGCAGTCGATTGTATAATCGTTTGGCCTCTGGGTCAGTTGCCAATAGCTGCTGCACATCAGAGCGCTGTGCTGATGTTACTTCCCCATCAACGTAGGCACTGATTAATTGAAAGCGATTGCGTTTGAGGGAATCCATATCTTTGGCAGATTCCTGCCCATAAGTGTTATCAGGGTTAAATTTAGAGGTCATTTTCTCATCACCAACGAGTCATCGTAAACTCCCCACACTAGATATCCCATATTTTTTATATTAAGGGAATAACCAATACAGGAAATCCGGCGCTTTAGATAAAGATTTGAACAAGCTTGTCTTCTCAAATTATGGGATTTAGATAAAGATCTGATTAAGCAAGCCTTGTAAAGATTTGATATATTATTAAGTAACTATACTGATGTTTAGGAATCTAGATAAGCTTGCAGGTGAGATTGCAATCTCGCTCTTGCTCTAGCAATTCTAGACTTAACGGTTCCGAGAGAAGCGCCAGTAATTTCGGCAATTTCTTCATAAGCCATACCTTCGATTTCCCTAAGGATGATGGTAGTACGAAACACTTCTGGCAACTCTGATATTGCCTTGTGCAGTTGCTCATAAAACTCTCTGGTCGTCATATCTTCTTCTGGACCAGGCTCTGCTGAAGCAATTTCCCAATCCATATCGCCATCATCCATATGACGTGGTGCATCCAGAGACAGGGGGTGGGCTACCCGCTTGCGTTTGCGGAGCTCATCATAGAACAGATTGGTGGCAATACGGCTTAACCAACCTTTGAACTTGACTGGTTCATTAAGTCGTTTAATATTACGGTAAACCCTAATCCACACCTCTTGGGCTAAATCGGAGCGATCTTGCCAGTCTGGTGCCAAGTGATACAAAATCTTATCCACGTGGGACTGATACCGACGTAGTAGCTCAGCAAAGGCTGTGCGGTCAGGACTCATCCCTTCCTGACAGCGTAAAACCAAATCATAGTTAGAGAGTTTCTCAGGTTGCACCGGCAGTTGAGGAAGTGTTACCTCTGTTGACCAGGATAGAGAAATTGGTTGACTCATGATTGGAATAGCTTCTAAAACTTTCTTCCTCTCATTGACTCCCAACTTCTGCGATTGGTTCCCGCTCATCGAGCACTAGTCTATCTTACATTTTCACGCTTGTAGTGGACTGAGCCAGCAAACAGCCAATTAACTATTAAATTAACTAGTCATTTCCAATTAATTAACTATTAAATAAATTAATTATGGCCATAAGCAACTCAATTAACACTAGCTTAATGATATTTTGCTTTGGGTCAGCAGGATTGTTAATCTCAGCTACACTACCACAGCTTAAGCTGAAGCAACTTACACCTGAGATTAGCCAGGTCTTGCCAGCAACCTCTCGGTTGACCATAGCACGACTCGGTACACTAGAGACGTTGACAAAAACTTCTTCAGTATACCCGGAACTGGCACCGTTGTCATCCGAAAAGACAGCCTCAGATCTGGTAAAACCTCAGGTAACGCCAAAGAGACTGAAATCAAAAATTCCCAAGGTTTTACCAGCCACCTCTTATTTTACTGACGCAATTGCTGCTATTACTTACCAGGTAGTTGTGGATTTGAGTGATACTACGGTCTACTTGTACTGGGGAGAACAATTGCTCCAGAGCCACCCAGTTGCCATTGGTAAACCCGGTTGGGATACACCCACTGGCAGTTTCAAAATTATTCGCAAACAACCCAACCCTATTTGGAAAGAACCGATTACTGGTGAACTCATACCTCCTGGACCTGATAATCCTTTAGGAGAAAGGTGGATTGGTTTTTGGTCTGACGGGCACCATCAAATCGGGCTTCATGGCACTGATGAAGAAGAGCTAATCGGCACAGCGGTTTCCCACGGCTGCTTACGGATGCTCAACCAGGATATTAAACAGTTGTATGAGCAGGTAAGTCTAGGAACACCAGTCATTGTGAGAGATTAAACATCTCAACCGAAAAATTGCCATTGAAAAGGGATTTTTAACCATCACCTGTTAACACTGACTCAACGTAATCCATTTGAG
Source organism: Moorena sp. SIO4A5 (assembly GCF_010672005.1). Lineage (NCBI taxonomy): Bacteria > Bacillati > Cyanobacteriota > Cyanophyceae > Coleofasciculales > Coleofasciculaceae > Moorena > Moorena sp. SIO4A5. Next base: position 7,126 of record NZ_JAAHHZ010000220.1, read on the forward strand.
CCCTGAGGCTTTGGCTCAAAGTGTGGTGCAAACTCCTCTAACATATTACTAATCTGTTCCATCAGATCGCTGTTTTTTTTGCCGATTGCTTGGCGATCAGCGCCAAAATCAGGTCGCTCTAGATATTTGGCTATGGCATCCTTGACTTGATGGTTAATTAAATCCATTAGGTCTTGCTTTGCTCTTTTACGCTGGTATTGAGCACCTTTTTCGGTAGTGGCATAGAGAGGGGGCAGTCTATTGAGGGCATAGGCAGCAATATCTCCTAGCTCCAGAAAGTGATCGCTCTTGTCTTCTATCTTGGTAAATTGATCAATTGCTTCGCTTAATACCAACTCTTCCATGACATTGATAAACTGCTTGCGAGCAGCTGTAACCACCTCACCACATAGAAGCGCCCCCATCAGTCTGTCTAATGCCATATATTCTTCAATGGAGAGTTCCGAAGCTGTGTCACAAAGGCGACCGACCTCACTCTCCATCAGGGGAGTTAAGTAGCCATCTTTCAACGCTTTTTCTACAATTTGCTCAATTCTCATGAGTAGATTTAATAGCTATTGATTTAATGGTCAAAATAATTAATAGTATAATCTAGGAATTTAGCTTCGTCTTTATCTGATTAAGCTGATCCCGATGGGTGAATCTGGGGGATTTCGTGAAGCGGAGTCAGTGGTTAGTGGGATTTCCTAGTAAAATCAAAAAAAGAGTAGGAGTAAGTTAGCCATAGGGCTTTAGCCTATGACTAGCTACAAACACGAGGAATTTATGGAGTAGTGGTCAATAACCACTAAATCCTAAGGGAAGGACAAGTTAACAGCTAACCAATAGGGAAAGGGCAAGAGTAAAGAAAATTTTTCCCTCTTGCCGGTTACGTTTACCGATACTTTTTAGCTACCAAAATCTACTTTGCCGATTTTAGCCCACTAATGCAAGCTGCTTAAGCAGCCAGGGGGTATCTCCCAAGGCCAAGATAGGTTTTGTTCCGCTC
>NZ_JAAHHZ010000221.1:0-8051 GCF_010672005.1 Moorena sp. SIO4A5
GCTGCTTTAGCTGCTTCCACCACCTCATCCAAGCTTGCTGACGGACGACCGTAACGCAAATTTTCTAAAATACTGTCATTAAAAATAAACGTATCTTGACTGACCACCCCGATCTGTTGCCGCCAGTCTTCCAAGCAATAGTCTGCTAGAGGACGACCATTGACTAGAATATGTCCTGCCGTCGGTTGATACAGCCCGATGAACAAATCTATAATCGAAGACTTACCTGCCCCCGACTCCCCGACTAAGGCAGTTACTTGATGTCGGGGCAGAGTAAAGGTGAGATTGTTCAAGGCAAGGTTATCATCGTTACTATAGGAAAGGCTTACAGACTTAAACTCAATATCTTCCCTTAGCCGTGTAAACTGCTCCGTGCCCGAGTGCTCAAATACCTTATCCCGCTGGTCTAAAATCGTCTCTAACCGTACCATCCGGGCGCTATTATCCACAAAAGCTGTAATAGTGCCTGAAGTTGCTCTCAAGCGCCCCGATAACCTTTGCAAGGCCAGCAAAAAGGTCAACAACAGGGGTAGGATTGTCGCCTTACCCCCTTCAAATAGTACTGCTGAAGCCGCCAAAATTCCCAGGGCTACCATGGGCAAAGTCTCTAAAATTGGCTCCGGCAGGTAAAAGACCAATGCCCGCTTTTTTAGTTGTTTCTCGATTTTACCTAATATCTGATTTGCCCCCGTTAGTGTCTGTGGCTGGGTACCAAAGGTATGCAACAACCTCAAGGCCTGGATGCTCTGAGTAATATACTTAGCCGACTCCACCTGGCTTGCGGTCACCCGCTTTACCACTCGTCGTAATCGGGGAATCAGCTTGTACTGCACATAAGCCACCGCCAGAATCAGCACCGTTGCCGCCCCTGCCAAGATTGGGGATAGGCGCACGATAATAACCAGGTACACCAAGGAGAATGACACACTCACCACCAGATTGTTGAATTGTGTGATATTTTGATCGACTGCGAAAGCCGCATCATTGGTAAAAAGTACTAGGTCACCGACCTTATAGCGGCTGACACAGCCATAGCTAAAGGTCATAATCCGTTCAAACACTTTCCCCGTCACATAGGGCTGTGCTTTGGCCGATAGGTAAGCTGTGGATACCTTATTGAGATAGTTACTCAGACTTAAGCCGATTTGCAGCACCACTGCCCCAAAGATTAATACTAAAAACATTTGCTCTGGTGGCAAAGGCAGAATCAATGCAAGGGTTTTAGCTATGGTTGGATTGGTTGGTGTGTCTGTTCCAGGGTCATCAGTCCCGGTTAGGTAACCCACGGCCAGATAAATCACACCTAGGGTGCTGCCCTCTAGGAAGGCACTGACGAGATTGGTAACCAGGTTCATCCCAATCAGCCACCAGTTTTTCCGGGCTGTCTCCCCGACCAGACGATAGGCTGGCGATCGGAAATTAGGAATGAGTTTTTTCAGTTTTGTCACAATTACTATTAATTAGTCAGCAAATATATAGCGTTTTAAAATCAGATGTGAAACTAGAATTGAAGGGAACAGGGAACAGGGAACAGGGAACAGGGAACAGGGAACAGGGAACAGGTAAAGAGAGGGGGCGTTGCGTCAGTCAAGTAATGAATCGGAGTAGAGTGGGCATCTTGCCCGCTCGAAAATATATTGAAACTGGCAAGATGCCAGTTCCACGCAAGATGCCCATTCCACGGCAAGATGCCCATTCTACAGGTGCGACCCAAGGGCGCGAGGGATTGCTCGCGCCCTAGGAGGCGCGCACCTACTCTTAAAATCATTCCATTATTCAGCAACGCCGAACAGGGAACAGGTCAAGAGAGGGAGGTGTAGGGAAAGGCTTCCATGCAAAAGGCAACAGACAAGAGATAATCAGGATTTTTTCCCTCTTCCGACTTCTCTGTTCCCTACTCCCTACTCCCTACTCCCTACTCCCTACTCCCTACTCCCTACTCCCTACTCCCTACTCCCTACTCCCTACTCCCTACTCCCTACTCCCTACTCCCTACTCCCTACTCCCTACTCCCCAGAACTATGTACTTAACAAAATCCCAAACTGCTATATACTCAAACCGTTACGGCTGATTTAGCCAAACGAGCTTGCCAGGATTCCACAATTTGCTGAATTGTTTCTTCCAAGGAAACGGAAATATCCCAACTAGGGTAATGCTCACGCATCTTACTCAAATCGGAGTAATAACAGATATGATCGCCAATCCGATTATCTTGTAGATAGGTATAGTGCATCGCTTTACCACTATACTTCTCTGCCAGCTTAAACGCTTCGAGGATTGAACAGCTATTGCCTTTTCCGCCACCAATGTTATAAACTTCTGCAATTCGAGGTGCTTCGATAAAAGCGTGAATAAACCGCGACACATCCAGAGAGTGGATATTATCCCGTACTTGCTTACCCTTGTAGCCAAAAATCTTGTATTCCCGACCTTCCAGATTACACTTGACCAGATAACTTAGGAAACCGTGGAGTTCCACACCGGAATGATTTGGTCCAGTCAGACAACCACCCCGTAAACAAGCTGTGGGCATGTTAAAGTAGCGACCATATTCCTGCACTATCACATCAGCAGCAACTTTGGATGCGCCAAACAAAGAGTGCTTTGATTGATCGATGCTAAAGGTTTCAGGAATACCGTTGGTGTAAGCCGGGTCGTCATAATCCCAACGAGTGTCTAGTTCCTTAAGCTGAATAGTATTGGGGCGATCGCCATACACTTTATTGGTAGACATGTGTACAAAGGGCGACTCTGGACAAGATTGCCTCGCAGCTTCTAGCAAGTTCAAAGTTCCCACTGCGTTGGTATCAAAGTCAGCGAAAGGAATTGCTGCGGCGCGGTCGTGAGAAGGCTGGGCTGCTGTATGTACAATCGCGTCTGGCTTGAGCTGCGCCATTAGGTCTAAAATACCTTTGCGATCGCGTATATCGAATTCATGATGAACAAAATCTTGAATTGTCTCTTCCAACCGTTGCTGATTCCAGCGTGTATCCCCTTGGGAACCGAAGAAAACAGCCCGTTGATTATTATCAATACCGTGAATTTGCCAACCTTGCTGAGCAAAGTAACCACAAACTTCAGACCCAATCAATCCTGAGGAGCCTGTTACCAGTAATTTTTTCATATAAAAGCTTAATTGTTTAGGTAAATAATCTATAGTGAAACTAATAAGCTCAAAAAGCGATTCATCGTTAACGCTTCTCTAACTGATATAGCAGAAGTCAGAAGTCAGAAGTCAGAAGTCAGAAGTCAGAAGTCAGAAGTCAAACTCTTGCGCTTATTTAGTTTTGATACTTTTGTCATGTCCTAACTGCCCTGGCGACTGCTATATCTTGCACCTTGAATTAAAAGCTCTAAAATTTAGGAGTCACTAGTCAGTAGTTATTATGCATCAAAAATTAATTCCCATTTAAATGGGAATTAATCAGCGTTTGAACAGCAATAATATTCTCAGAAGTGTTTAAAATTAAAACGTTAAACACTTCTGGGCAAGAGGCAAAATGCCAAAGTTTGTTTTAGAAACTCTTAAAGAATAAACTCAACTGATTGCCTCTGTTATTAATCAACTCTACTAGTTGACGACTCTTACCTCTTGCCCTTGGCATTTTGCCTATACTTTAGCTAGTAATTTATCATAACTACTCATAAACTAAAAAACTAAATCGCCCCAAAATCCTTAATCCCATGAAAACCAATTCGTTTAGACTGGCGACGGGTAAACTCTCCCACTGAAGAGTTGCCATTCGGATCAATCACCCCTGTTACCTGCTGCCATAACTCAGCAGGAGCCAAAGATACCTTATAAATGCGATCGCTTTTCTTGCACACGTGATACCACTTGGTTTCCTGGCACTCACTACACCAAAAAGCCTCTAGCCATTCTCCTTCGATCGCTACTGTGGTTTTACTGGCTATCAGCATCAAGGCATATTTTTGTTTAACACCACGCGCCTGAAGTTGTCCTGGCCGGTCAGCAAACAACCGATACTTCTGACTAACGCTATCAAGGTAGGAACCATGAATCGGACATAAAATAGTTCTTCGTTTAGAACGCTTCCGGTTCCGTTGACATCGTTTGGTTTGAGGTGTTGATTGACTCATTTTATAGGGGTTCTAAATTCGGTGATAAACTTTTGGGATTTTAGGGAACAGGGAACAGGGAACAGGGAATAGGGAGCAGGGAGCAGGGAGCAGGGAGCAGGGAGCAGGGAATTTAGAATTTGGAATTTAGAATGCGCGAATTTAGAATCGGAAACAGGGAGTATGGTGAGTAGGGATAAGAGTATGGGAAATGTGGTAAGGCAATGGTAGAACAGGCATCTTGCCTGTGCCCCAAAAGTAGAACAGGCATCTTGCCTGTGCCCCAACAGTAGAACAGGCATCTTGCCTGTGCCCCAACAGTAGAATAGGCATCTTGCCTGTGTCCCAACAGTAGAACAGGCATCTTGCCAGTGTCCCCAACGGTAGAACAGGCATCTTGCCAATGTCCCAACGGTAGAACAGGCATCTTGCCTGTGCCCCAAAAGTAGAACAGGCATCTTGCCTGTGCCCCAAAAGTAGAACAGGCATCTTGCCTGTGCCCCAAGAGTAGAACAGGCATCTTGCCTGTGCCCCAAGAGTAGAACAGGCATCTTGCCTGTGCCCCAAGAGTAGAACAGGCATCTTGCCTGTGCCCCAAGAGTAGAACAGGCATCTTGCCTGTGCCCCAAGAGTAGAATAGGCATCTTGCCTCTTGCCTTGCGCGTAGCGCTATAGCTTACCCTGAAACTTTTCTCCCGACTCCCGACTCCCGACTCCCGACTCCCTATTCCCTATTCCCGACTCCCGACTCCCTACTCCCTACTTCTGCAAGAAGTCCCATGAATTCTCGCAAAGCCACACTAGAACCAAACTGCCATGCCCTATTAATGTATTGGGGAATGGTTTCTTTCACCGGGAAATTTGGAAAAATTTGGCTAGTTTGAACCTCTAAATAGCGATCGCTTTCAAATCGATAGATATGAATTGTGTCAGCTTTGTAAATCCAAACTTCTGGAACAGCTAGGGGAATGTAGTCATTAATATCAGTAATTGAAGTCAGGTCAATTTCTAGGGCGAGATCCGGTGGTGGATCTTGGCTCAGGTCTAGTCGTCGCTTTCCTAAAATTGCTTGATAATTTTGGATGTAGAAACAAGCATCTGGCTCCACTCCAGGCATCCCCGCTTTCCGAAGGGTAATCGGATCAAAGCTCTGCCAATCTCTTCCTTGATACCGTAGCAGTGCTTTAACTAAGTCAGTCAGTATATTCATATCGCAAAGGGAGTAGGGAGTAGGGAGTAGGGAGCAGGGAATGCGCGAATTTAGAATCGGGAATCGGGAATCGGGAATCGGGAATCGGGAATCGGGAATCGGGAATTGGGAATCGGGAATCGGGAATCGGGAATCGGGAATCGGGAATTGGGAATCGGGAGCAGGGGGGAGAAGAGTGTAGAACAGGCATCTTGCCTGTTGCCTCAAGTGTAGAACAGGCATCTTGCCTGTTGCCTCAAGTGTAGAACCGGCATCTTGCCTGTGTCCCCAGTGTAGAACAGGCATCTTGCCTGTTGCCTCAAGTGTAGAACCGGCATCTTGCCTGTGTCCCCAGTGTAGAACAGGCATCTTGCCTGTTGCCTCAAGTGTAGAACCGGCATCTTGCCTGTTGCCTCAAGTGTAGAACAGGCATCTTGCCTGTTTCATTTTATTCAAAAGCTGATAGCTGATAGCTGATAGCTGATAGCTAAAACTCTTCCCCCTACTCCCTACTCCCTACTCCCTACTCCCGACTCCCTACTCCCTACTCCCTATAATTACAAATCATCAGGATTAACCCCAAGGCTACGCAATCGTTCTGCCAATCGTTCAGCCCGTTGGTGTTCCTGTTCAGCCCGTTCTGCTGAAGTTGGAATCCAATTACCAGCTTGATCATACCAACGCAGCCACAACCCTTCTGTATCTTGATATTTCCCCTGCCAAACGCCTAACCCTAATTCCAGTCTTGGAAACCAAAATTTCGGTTCAGAAAGTTCTACTTCCTGATACTGTATGGGCATTAATTGAAACACCCGCAACTGGTTATCGTAACGGTCAAAAACCACATAGTAAGGAATCCGCATATATTGCTCATAAGCTTGCCATTTAGTAGGTGGCTTGTTCGCAGACCTTAGGGTTTGTCCTAAATCTTCCGCTTCCGTACCTGGTGATAGGAGTTCCACTACCAAAAATGGTGCTTTTCCTTCCTGCCAAACCACATAACTCCAGCGCAGGTCTTGTTGTTGTTGAGCGGGAGTCACACCCAATACCAGAAACCAATCCGGTCGCTTGTGCCATAAGGAATTACGGCTATCGTAATATAAATTCAGGTCTGTACCAATGAACATTTCCTCCCTAGGGTAGTTGGGAGGTAGGCAAGTTTCTCGCAATAGCTGGGGTTGGAAGTCATGAAATTCGTCAGGCAAACCAGGCTCCTCTGGGTCTTCACTAGGTAGATCATACATAGTGGGCATAGTTTCCCTGGGAGGACGGGGTGGGTCAGTTTGGTACATGATCCTCTGTTGAACCTGATAGTTTGAGCATAGCATTTTGATTTAACTTAAACAGAAGCTAATCGCGCTACAAACTCTTGATGCATCTCGGAATCTATCCCTTCTTGCAATACCGCCAACACCTGCTGCATCTTTCCAGCTAATAAAGCCTCCACCCCTAAGCGCAATCCAGGAAACACCTGGCTACTCAATATACCTGCATCTGGCTGCTGTTGCACATATTCCCCTTCGCGCAACACATACCAGCGAAACTTCCGCTCCTGGGTTAGCCAAACTAAATACTCTTTCACTCCATTCCGACGATAGGCTCGCAGCTTATCATAGAGGTCATAGGAAGCACTACTAGCGGCAACCTCCACAATCAACTCCGGCGCACCTTCAATGTAATCATCCTCACTAATTCGCGACTGTCCACCTTTGTCTTGTTCAATGCGCAACAAAGCGTCTGGTTGGGGTTCATTATCAAAATCTAGCCGCACTGTAGAATTGTCACACAGCATAATGCCAGGGGTTGCGGCTTCATATGTCCCTAGCCAGGTAATAATCCTACCATGAGGTTGACCATGCTTATTGACCCTAACTGGTGATGCCACGTAAACTACCCCCTCAATTAACTCCGCCTTCCTAATTTCAGGCATTTGATGATAGCGTCGTTCAAATTCTACTCTACTTAAGCGATCGCCATTTTCCAGAATAGGTAGTTGAGTTATTACGGGAGTAGGGGATTTCACCACAAGACTTGCTCCATAAAATTTATACCAACATCTACCAATTATACGACTTGTGAGGTACAAATGTCTGGGTTTTAGGGAGCAGGGACTGAGGCCGTAGGCCACGCGGGGCGCGTTCGGAGCAGGTAAGAGGCAAGAGGCAAGAGGAACCCACCCCTAACCCCTCCCAGGAGGGGAAGGCAAGAGGCAAGAGGCAAGAGGCAAGAGGCAAGAGGCAAAAAATCCTTTGTACCTCATAGCTGTGATAAACGCTATAGGTCATGAACAATGTAAGTATTCAGCTAATAGCTGATAACTAATACCTAATACCTAATACCTAATACCTGATAGCTCATAGCTTACCCTACTCCCTACTCCCTACTCCCTACTCCCTACTCCCTACTCCCTAAAATAAAATAATAGACATACTCTCCCCCTTAATCACTTTCCTGCTGTTGACATCACAACTAATGAAAAGTGGTGTGGGGAGAGACTGAGATCAACAGGACCATCGAAGCCCACTCCTAAACGTAAGGATCTAGATAGTAATAACTAGCTAGTATTTAATTTTAGCGGTCAGTGGTCAGTGGTCAGTGGTCAGCGGTCAGCGGTCAGCCTATGGGCTACGCGCATGAGCTGATAGTTAATAGCTGAGAGCTGTTCGCGTAGCGTGCGCGTAGCGCTAATCGCTGATAGTTAATAGCTGATAGCTGATAGCTGATAGTTAATAGCTGATAGCTGATAGCTGATAGTTAATAGCTGATAGCTGATAGCTGATA
>NZ_JAAHHZ010000222.1:0-7944 GCF_010672005.1 Moorena sp. SIO4A5
CCACGTACCAAAATAGGAACGTTAAAAATGCGATCGCCATCACCCCATAGGTAAAATACCCTGCTACCAAATCCGCTAACTGCTGTACTGGCGCTTTCCGAGTTTGCGCTTCCTCCACTAGTGCTACAATTTGTGCCAAAGTAGTTTCTTTACCAGTACGGGTTGCCTTTACCACCAGCACTCCCGATTGATTCAACGTGCCACCAGTAACCATGTCCCCTGCTTGCTTCAATACTGGTAGAGATTCCCCCGTCAGCATTGACTCATCAATTGATGAGATTCCCGTAATCACTTCCCCATCGACAGGAACTTTTTCCCCAGGTAATATCCTTAACCATTCTCCCACCCGGACTTGCTCCACAGGAATTTCGATACCCGCAAGGTCATCTTCTTTACTGTCTAATGTTCCAATCAACCGGGCTAGCTGAGGCTGTAGGGATAGCAAAGACTCAAAATCAGCAGTAGCTTGATATCGTGCCCCTTGTTCTAAGGTCCGACCTAAAAGAATAAAACCCAGCAACATCACTGGCTCATCAAAGAAACATTCCCATCCCAGGTTAGGGAATAGTAAGGCCACACAGCTAGTGGTGTAAGCCGTCACCGCCCCCAGTCCGATCAACGTATTCATATTGGGAGCACCGTGCCACAAACCGCGCCCACCCTCTACGATAATAGAGCGTCCCGGAAGTAATAGCGCTAGAGTTGCCAATCCCCAATGGAACCACAAAGTACTCAATACTGGCAGCATTGGTCCATGGAACCAATGACCGATATGTCCCACTGTAGAGAAGAAAATCAGGACAGCAGCAATCACTAGTTGCTGGCGGTATGCTCTGGCTTCTTGCTGATGTCTCTGGGTTGGTGTTAACCTATCCTGGCTCTTAGTTCCCTGTTCAGTTTCAGGTAAACGGGGTTGACTAGGAAACCCCTTTGATGTAAGCAAGTCAGCTAGGACAGTTGGTTGCACCTCACCAGCTTGATACTCTACCACAGCTACCCCAGTTACCAGATTGACACAGGCTTTCGATACCCCAGGGTTACTGCTCAGTTGCCGTTCCACTACACCAACACAACCAGCACATTTCATGCCAGTTACATCTAATGTGATGGTTTCTACAGGCAAAGCTGGTTGAGTTAAGGTAGTCTTGGGATAAGTTGGGATAGATTTTGGCATAGATTTGGTGAACAGCTTCAGTAATAGTGGCAATGCCTAGATGATTAAGAAGAACACATGCCTCTTATTTCCAGCTTAGGCTAAGAGCTGCTCAACTAGCCTACAGTTAATGTTTTTAATGGTTATCATTATTTTGGTGTTTATGTAAATGACGACAGCAGGAGACTTGGAAAAAAAAAGCTTCCCCAGCTTAGATAATTCAGATCGCACTAACTTAAGGGTTTCGACAAGTTTTGGACGTGTTAATAGTTGATAAAAAAAGCCCTAAATAGATTAACTGTGCCAGTAGCTTAGTCAATAGAATTGAGATTGACCTTGGCCTTTTGGCCAAAAGGCCAGGGAATTATGAAGGAGAATATCAAGGAAATATGAAGTAAATATGAAGTATTTCAAGAAACGAGCACTTATGATTTTACTCTCATGAAGGGAATTTCCTTGAAAATCTAGTAAGTCTGACTTGTAAGTCTCAACTTAGACGAACAAAATGACACAAAAATATACAGAAGCGGACACAGAAGCGTTTTACGATCACGAAGACAGCATGTATCGTAGCTTCTGGGATTCTGAAGGCAGTTTACACTGGGGCTATTTTGAAAACTTAGCCGACGCTCGTGCTCAAGACTTTCTCCCAGCTTGCCACCGTTGGAATGAATATATGCTCGGCTGCAGTGGGCTGACTACTGAATCTCGGGTACTTGATATCGGTTGCGGCAACGGCAACACCGCTATCTGGCTAGCCCAGCAGACAGGATGTGAAGTTGTCGGCATTGACATCAGTGCAGTCCGGGTTGGCAATCCCAAGGCATTAGCTCAGGAGTATCCCTCCCTACGCCTCTCTTTTCAGAAAGCATCAGTAACTAGCCTACCTTTCTCAGACAATTCCTTTACCCATGTCTGGAGCCAAGCCACCCTTTACCATGTCCACCAGCGGGAGCTAGCTCTGAAGGAGATTTACCGTGTTCTTCAAGAACAAGGCATCTTCCTATTCGATGATCTGATCACTCCAGTGTCCGAGATCAGCGCAGAAGGCCAAAAGCACGTTTATCAACGACTACTGTTTGAACCAACATTTAGCTATGAGTCCTACGCAAAAACACTCAGTGAAATTGGCTTGATGGTGTTGGAGGCTAAAGACTTGAGCGAACACCTCAATAAGAGCTACCAACTGTTGTCAGAGCTAGCTCTGAGTAAGTATCCAAAACTTAGCGCTTCCTATAATAAGATGTGCGAGGCGATTACAGCTCGGGAACTCGGATGGAGTTTCTATCGCTGTCAAAAGGTAAGCGATCGCGTCTCGTGGATCTACGGAACTAATGATGAAAAAACTTTAAAAGATAAGTACAATGCTTGGGCGACCATTTACGATGCTGACTTAGACGAGACCTATCGCTGCTCTCCCGTTCTATCCGCTAGGGCTCTGGCAAAGGTACTGCCAAATAAAGCAGCAAGCATTCTTGATGTTGGAGCAGGTACAGGAATGGTAGGTGAGGCTCTGGCAGACCTAGGATACACCAACATTACAGCAGTTGACTTCTCCGAGGAAATGCTGGAGGTAGCTAGGAAGAAGCAAGTTTACACGGCCTTGCACCAAGGGAACGTGGCAGAACCTCTAACCTTCTCTACTCCTGAGGCGTTCGACGGGATTGTGGTGTTGGGGGTATTCACCTTTGGTCACGCCCATCCTAAAGGGTTGCGAAACCTATTCGAACTATTGAAGTCTGGAGGATATTTTGTCCTAACCCTGCGAGTTGACTACTACGAAAGCAACGATTCATTACAAGAGATTCTCGAAGAGCTGTCATGGAGTATACTCGATCGAGTAGAGTTTAACATCTTTGAAACAGAACCAATGGTTGCTCTCGTGCTGAAAAAGCACTAATTGCTGATAGTTTAAGGGAAAATCATGGCTACACCATGCAAATACTATGACGTTCCATTAAAAAAGCTGAACTCAAAAAATGCTGAAGGATTAGGAACTGTATTCACGGATTTTGAAGATGTTGAAATAGAGTTGTGTAAATGGCCAAACCCAGGGAAACGACCTCTTATTGCTAGGGGGGGTTATGGTACATTTATTGAAGACGAATTCAAAGTATATTGGCGTGGTTCTACGGTGCTTTCCGCTGACCATAAAAATGCTCGCGGTGGTGCAGCTGGAAAGGCTGTAGTTGATCCTGAGACTAACTCTAACTATGTGCTAGTGCATTGGCTTAGCGCCCATCTAGATGCAGGAGAGGCTTTTATTCCTAAAAATGGTGAACCTAGTATCTTTTTATTAGCGCCTCCTGGGGACAATGTCAAAGCAGAAGATTTTGTAGCGCTTTACTCTGATGGTAGTTACGGCATATCAATTCATCCTGGAGTATGGCACACAGCTCCCTTACCACTGTCTGGAGAAGTAGTCTATAAAAATAAACAAGGCAGTATCTATGCTACCGTAGATTGTCTATTGTTGAAGGAGCAAGATACTTGTCTAAAGATTCCCCTTCGTAAACCTGAAGAAGACTGAGAATATAGATAGCAAACACAGCACGGAATGGATAGAAACAGATGATTTTCTATAATTTGAAGTGCAAGTATTTCCCATAGCCGCTTCTAAAGGAGCTAGAGCGCCAGTTAAGTAACTGTTAAACTGGCTATTTCAATGGATAGAAAGGGATAGGGCGGGAGGGAGAAAGGTAAATCGATGTATTTTCCTGAAAATAGTGATGTATCAAAAAATGTGTCAACTTCTATTACTGAATAGCTGCTAAAAATCGCCTATTTAGTAATCATGGCAGACGAGAAAAAATCCGTATTTCGAGACTCATAAATCACTGATTAACCGAAGTAATTTAGGTTTTTGGTGATTAGTTAAACGATGGTATAGCAATCTCAAATAGAGATCGTAAAATGCCAATGGCTAAGTCCAGAAATAGGCTCGTTCAAGTCAATTGAATTTTAATTCATTCAACTCAATGGAGGAGAAATCATGGCGACCATCAAACTAATGCACGCCAAGCTACATCGAGTGCGTGTGACTGAGGCAAACCGCCACTATGTGGGCAGTGTCACGATTGACTCCGACTTGCTGGCACAGGTAGGGATTTTACCCCTCGAAGAAGTATAAATTGTCAACATTGACAATGGCAATCGCTGGTCAACCTATGTTTTGCCAGGAGAAGCAGGTTCAGGACAAATTTGTCCCAATGGAGGGGGAGCGCTACTGTGCAAAGAGGGAGATACCTTGATTATCTGGGCAAACGAGCAATGCGATCGCGCTGAAATTTTGAGTAGCGGACACCAAGCGCGGGTACTGATTGCTGATGAAAACAACTGCTGTCAGGAAGTGTTTTACCAGACTCTCACCCCTACACTCACCGCTAATGGAGAGACACTAGAATACAACGGCTATCAAACCACTAACGTCAAACAATTGACATCTAAATCAAAGGTAATGGTGGGGGCTGAAGCCTACCCCTCAAATAAATAGAAACCAAGTAAAACAAAAGATAAAGGTGAAACATGACAACCCTACTTCGGCAACTCAAAGCCGCTTTTCGGATCGAATCAGTTGCAGTGACCAACAACGGTGTACAAGTCACTTGGAAAGATGGTCATCACAGCTTTTACCATAATCTCTGGCTGCGGGATGCTTGCCACTGTCCCGAATGCTTCCAGCGGGATACATTGAGCCTTAACAGCTCAGAAGGGGAAGGACATGACCCCCTGAAAATGCCACTCAATCCCATCACTGAAGCGGTCAAGATCGATCGTGAAGGCAATTTAGATATAGTCTGGGGCGGTCAAGAACCTGGACATCACAGTGTATTCGATCCATCTTGGCTGCGAGTTCACTGTCAAACAGACCCCGCCCTCAAACAGCGACGAAAACCCCAACTGTGGGATTCATCAGTGTCCATCCCTCATTTTGATTACCACGAAGTGATGAAAGACGATTGGGCACTGTTGCTGTGGTTGGACAAGATGCTGGAATTGGGAGTAGTCATCATTGACAACGTGCCCAAGAATCGAGAAAGTTTTCAGGCACTGATAGAGCGGATTGGACCGATCCAAGAACGATATCATCCCACCCATATCTTTACGTTGGATACAGCAAACAAACTGGCAGGGAATATTCACCACGCCTATCAGTATATGGAACGTTTACATAATCACACAGACCATGTATCTTACAACGTTCCTCCCAGACTGCAATTTCTCGGATGTATCCAATATGATAACCCAGACAATGACAAACAGGCATATTCTACCCTAGTGGATGGGTTCAAAATTGCCGAAGTTCTCAGAACCCAACAGCCAAAATTCTTCGAGTTGCTGACCACAGAGTATGTGCCAACAGGTCGCCGTCGCCTGGGTGTAGAAGAAAAGGTATCTAAGCATGAAATTGGCACCAAGAAGTACCAATGGGAAACTTATCATCGTCAGCATGTAATTAATTTAGATGAAACAGGTGAAGTCTACCAGATTCGTCACCATGAAAAAGACCGAGTGCCACTAGAGGTTTCTCCTGATAAGATTCAAGACTTATATGCAGCCTACCAAGCATTTACGGCACTAGCTGAAGCTCCTGAATATAACGCCGAATTTCTGATCGCTCCGGGACAAGTATTAGTTAATGACAACTGGCGATTACTCCACGGGCGTACCGCCATTCATAATCCTCAGCTGCGACGAGTTTTACTGGGAGCCTACATGAAACCAGAAACATTCCGTAGCAGACGGCGACTGTTACTAGGCAAAAAAAGCGGTATGTCAGATATCTGGTTAATGGGATGCTCAGACCGTGCTTTAGAAATTCTGGCAGACCGCACCACAATCTAAAGAAACCAAATACATTAGGAGCTTGATATTAATATGACCACGCTACTTCGACAACTCAAACCTTCTTTTCGCATCGAATCCATAGCAACCCATGACAATGGTGTAGAGATCACTTGGAAAGATGGCCATCAAAGCTTTTACCATCATCTCTGGCTCCTAGATAGCTGTCGCTGTCCTAAATGCTTTCAGCGAGATACCTTAAGCCTCAATAATAGTGGACATGACCTCCTCAAAATTCCTTTAAACCCAACTCCTCAAGAGGTGACAATTGATCCTGAAGGCAATTTGGATATTGTCTGGGGTGGTCAAGAAACAGGGCATCACAGTGTATTCGATCCTTCCTGGCTACGAGTTCATTGTTACGATGACCCAGCCCTTAAACAAAAATCAAAACCTCAACTTTGGGATGCATCAGTATCTATCTCTTATTTTGATTATCATGAGGTGATGAATGATGACGACGTTTTATTGTCCTACCTGAATCAGCTCGTCGAACTAGGGGTAGCAGTAATTGAAAATGCTCCAAATGACGAACAAAGCTTTCGGGCATTGGTGGAACGGGTGGGGCCTTTACGGCAACGTTATCATCCCACCAATGTATTTACTATGGATAGAAAGAACGCAGTTGCTCAGGCTATCCAACATTCTTATCAATTGGGGCGTTTAAGAAATCATACAGATGTTACTGCCTACGATATTCCCACTGGAATCCAATTTCTGCAATGTACCCTCTACGACAACCCGGATAACGACAGACAAGCCTATTCCACCGTCGTTGATGGTTTCAAATTAGCAGAGGTAATCAAAACCGAAAACCCCTACTTCTTTGAGCTACTTACCACAGAATATATACCAGCAGGTCGCCGACGACTCTCTGTGGAAGAGAAACTATCGGAAAATGATTCCGGCCCCCGGAAATACGAATGGGAAGCTTACCGGCGTAATCATCTAATTAACTTGGATGAAAATGGAGAAGTGTATCAGATTCGGTATAACCACAACACCAGGATACCCCTAGAGGTTTCCTACGATAAAATTCAAGACCTATTGACAGCCTACCGAAGATTCTCCCAACTGTTACAAGATCCTGACTATAATGCCGAATTTCTACTGACTCCCGGACAGGTGTTAGTAGTTGACAACTGGCGAGTGCTCCATGGACGTACCGGTATCTGGAGTTCTTCCCTGAAACGAACGTTGCTAGGAGCCTACTTGGAGGAAGAAACCTTCCGCTGTAGACGGCGAATTTTGCTAGGGGAGAAAACTGGGATGTCAAACCTGTGGTTAATGGGATGCTCAGACCGTGCTTTAGAAATTCTCGCAGATCGCTATGTTTGAGATCATGGAATAATCTTAATTGATGGGAAGTAAAGCGCTCTCAACAACAGACAGCGCTTGCATCAGAAAATTAAACCTATTTGTAGGGCGCACGTTTGTGCGCCCTAACTATTATAATAGTTGCTTAGTATCACAAATTAGTAATTTGTTACTAACTAATATGCCAGTTAGTAAACTGGCACAAGTTAAAAAAATTTTTACCCTCTGATTTTACTATACATTTCCGAGGAATTTTTAAAGCAGACATAATATGACCGAAGACCCTGAGGGCACAACGCCCCACCGATTCTATCCATGGGGTTAGCCCGAACAGGAATTTATTCCCTAACAGCGATACGAACTTTCGTCCTAGAATATCCACTATAATAGAAAGCAATGCATCAATCCAAGGAGGTGATTTTAAGTGTTGGTTATGGAGTTCAAGGCTGTCCTCAAATATCCTCAAAAGTTGGCAATAAATGAAGCCATTAGAACGGCTCGCTTTGTCCGTAACAAGGTA
Organism: Moorena sp. SIO4A5; assembly: GCF_010672005.1. Taxonomy (NCBI): domain Bacteria; kingdom Bacillati; phylum Cyanobacteriota; class Cyanophyceae; order Coleofasciculales; family Coleofasciculaceae; genus Moorena; species Moorena sp. SIO4A5. Next base: position 7,836 of record NZ_JAAHHZ010000222.1, read on the forward strand.
CTTCGGTACTGGATGGACAATCGTGGAACCCGAAAGAAAGAACTCTATCGCTATAACACTCAATTAAGAGATGAATTCAAGTTTGTTAAAGACCTCAATAGTCATGCTT
>NZ_JAAHHZ010000223.1:0-7910 GCF_010672005.1 Moorena sp. SIO4A5
GTCTGATTGAGTTGAATTTCCCCCCGCTGCCCCTCTTGGGAAGTGCCACTGTGACCAGCAAAAAACAGAATATCCCACCCCTGCTCCCATAACTGCTGATTCAACTCCGATGCCTGGGGTTCCTGCCGCCAGGTAATTTGTGCTCCCGCCTGACCCGCCAACTCCTCCAACGCCTGCTGATCTGCTTGCTGGTTAAGATTGGCACCCTGACCCAAAATTGCCAGAATTTTCACCTTGCCCTTGGGGGTAATCTGGCGCTTAACAGGGTTGGGACAATCGTATTCAATGGCACTCAGGGCAACGTCGGCTTGGGCTTCCGCCAGTAAATCCCAGCGGTGCCAGGGAAACCGACGCAGCCAGGGATTATTGGTCTGTAACAGCAGTTGAAATTTTTTCCCCGAGCCCAATAACTTATCCCGAATCGAGCGAAACTCTGGGTCAGTATTGAGCCAGTGATTAAGACTCCCTTCCAAAACCTCAGCCCCTTGCCGACAAGCCGCAAAGGCTTCCCCCCGCTGGGATGAATTGGTCACCTGTTCGGGATTGGCACTCAGAGCACGAAATAGCATTTCCAAACTCAGATACCGTTGCTGCCAATGGCGATAACAGTTGAGTAAGTCTCGATTCCCCGACAACCGCCCTTTAATCCGAGTTTGGGACGGAGAATGAAGATCCCCTTGCCGAATTTCCAGGGTGGCATCAAACCCCTGCTCAATTTCTCCGTCTAATATTAACGTTAACAGCCTCTTCATTGATCTATTTTTGATTTAATAAGCAGTCAGCACGTAGGGTGCGTTAGGGGCGGACTTGCCCAGATTTTTCCCCTCATAGCCAACATTGGGATAGTCCGCCCCGTAACGCACCACCAGCATTGGGATAGTCCGCCTGACTTTAGCTCAAACCTGAAACCTTTCGGTTACACTAGCTTCACCTAAAGAAACCTTAATTCCGAAGTCATCTCCCTGTTGGGCATTAAACTGATATTGGATGAATTCATCATTACTTCTGGCGGTTACTTCGGTAAAAACATCACCGGTTGCAGTTAGTACCGATAGTTTCAAATTCGGAGGCAAGGTTAGTGCTTCACCCTTGGGATAAACCTGTGCTCGAACGCTGGCAGTTTCCTTATCAATTTTTCCAACAGTAATAATTAAAACGACAGGATTACCCGCTAGTTCTAGCCCTAAATCAAATAAATCAATTGGTTTAGCTCGTTCTTGCTGGTATTCGGTATTTCTAAATGCTGGTCTCAGTTGTTGTGGAGGCAGCAAATCGCTAACCGACTGCCAACCTACTTGAAAATTACCCTTCAACCATTCCCGTAAGTTCACGACATCTGACTCCGGCTCTGGTAATTGGTTAATTAACTGTTCAAGAGAATCGATTTTACTAATCTCCAAGCTTCCTCCCAGTGCAGTTTTGGCAAATCCTAGCAGTTTAGCTTGATTACTTGGTTGATTAATTTCTACTACCACATAACCAACTCGGTCTTGCCGACTTTCTGGTGGGATGTGACAAACTTGGTCACCAGCTAAAACAGGACGACATTCCAATTTACCCCAACCTTTAACCATCAAGTCGGATACATTCATTAGCGATCGCAGGGCTGGATTGCTGCTATCACTTGCTGCTAAATCGGTTTCTACTTCCAGACACTGTTGTAAGTAGAAATTTACTGCATAAACCGCTAATGTATTTAGGTAAACGTCTTGAGCTTTATCTGGTTCGTGCTGTTCCTGACTAAAGGTTTCTGCTAGTTGATACCAATCTCTGGTAATAGGCACAGAAAATGCTAATTTTTCCGTTAAGTTATTCATTGTTACTCTCTCGATAAATTGAATCTTCTTGGTCAGTTATTCCTGTAAGTATTCCTTAAACGTGTCAGCAAAATACTTGCAAGAGCGCCAGTAGAAACTTTGCACCGTTGACCATTGCTTTGGCTCTAACCCAACCGCGACAGCAGTCTCTTTCCAACTCTTCCGGTCTAGGTATAAAAGAGCTATAGTTCTGAAGTTGGCTTTAGGATGTCCCTTAACGTGTTTGCTGGCAAACAGCCCATCAGAGTCTTCTTCAATACACTGACGTATAAGCTGTGAAGGTAACGGAGTGTCTTCTGGTTGCGGAATAGTATCTAAATAAGTCATACCTGATTGATTGACTTTACCCCTATCGGAAGAGTTTATTGGTGCATCTAGTGAGCACTCCTTTACCCCTTTGGTATGTCGTTTCTTGGCATCAATCAACCGCCTCTTGAGGACGTAATTGACCCAGTTAATCACCGGAGCTCTCGGTTGATAAGTATCAATTTTTTTGAACACATACAACCAAGTCTCTTGAAGTGCTTCATCGTAAACCTCCTGAGGAGTGTCATATCTCCTGCGAGATAATCTGCCGGATGCTTGAATAATTTGAATCAGCCGAGTCAGGGCTAGACGACGGCCACGGCTTTTTGGGGAATGCTGTTGAGCTTCTATAGCTAGCTGTTGTAGTCGTTCCTCCAGTTGGTTCATAGGTTAACTCCATCTCAATCCATCTCCTGGATTTACCTTTCTAAATAACTAACGGTGGCCAACCCCGGATTCTATGCAAAGTCGGAAAAAATTTTTGAAATGGGCTCTCTAGCAGGATTTGGCATGGAATGGCTATTTGGAGATAGTTAACAAAAACAGATGAGGCTGTTGTTTTTTATCCCTGCCCATGTATAATCCTAAAACCATCAAGCGTTGGCTCGTCGGACTGATTGCTATTCCTGTAATCTGGTCAGCCTACTCCGAGTATGAAGGTAAACCCTTTACCAAAACCAGTGATGTGATCAATTCCCTTGTGCAAGTCACAGTATTAGTCGATGCCCTTCTCAAGCCAGAAGACTCAGATAACAACTAATTGTAGGCTTTTGGCTAGTTTTGAATGCGATCGCTAAACTGGCATCTTGGTAGAACTGGCATCTTGCCAGTTTCATTTCTTTGCTGATGTGGAACTGGCATCTTGGTGGAACTGGCATCTTGCCAGTTTCCTTATAGTTAACTAACTATATATTATCACCTGTATAATCGGAATAGATGGCGGTGCCAGTAAAACCCTTTGTGTAGTCCTCAACCACCAAGGTCAAGTCCTAGGTCGAGGAGAAGCCGATGCCTCCAATTATCACACCGTTGGTATCAAAACCGCTTTCGCCTCCATAGAATCAGCCATTCGCCTCGCCACCCAACAAGCTTCCGCTAAACTATCCATAGAATCGGTCACAGTGGAAGCCATTTGTTTGGGATTAGCCGGTGTTGGTCGTCCACGAGATAGAGAAGTAGTGCAAGGCTTCGTCCAACAGTTGTTGTCAAGTCAGACAATTCCCGTCACTTGGGCATTACTCCCCTCTAATGTTGTTATTTGTGATGATGCTTTGATTGCCTTAGTGGGGGGAGTAGGTAAGCCTGTGGGAGTTGTTGCGATCGCAGGCACTGGATCAATCGTTTTTGGACGCAATGCCCAAGGAAATACCAAGCGAGTTGGTGGCTGGGGGCATATCCTAGGAGATGTTGGCAGTGCCTATCACATTGCTGTCTCTGGATTACGAGCCGCGATCAACGCCTATGATGGCTTTGCAGTAACTAGTCTAACAATAACTAGTCTTCAGGAGCGCTTTACCACCCATTTTAACTTATCAAAGTTTAATTATATCACAGATGTCATCTATCGGCCAGGGTGGGGAGTCAAAGAAATTGCATCCTTAGCACCAATTGTCGATCAAGCAGCGGCTGAAGGCGATCAGGTAGCCATTAGCATTATCGAAGATACAGTTAATCAACTAGCAAAAGCTACCCAAGTTGTAATTGAAAGCGTCTTTACCCCTGACTCACAATGTGAAGTAGTAACCACCGGAAGTGTCTGGCATGGTCTTTCCTCAATCCGTCAGCAATTTGAATCATCCCTTGTCAGGCTTAGCCCTAATGCTAAAGTGATTTGGCCTCGCTATGAGCCTGCTTATGGTGCCGGTTTGTTAGGGTTGCGGAGTCTAGGCAATAGGCATGCTAGCAATAGGCAATAGGCAAGAGTAACCCACCCCACGGTCGAAGTGGGGTGTGGTCTTATTTAATTAATTGGGCAAATGTTGAGTAAACTCATCTAGGGAGTTAACCGTTAATGCTGTTGCCATCAACTCTTCTAGTTGTTCGAGAGTTAAGGCTTGAATTCTGACGGATATCTCTGAAGGAATCTCCGAAAATCGCAGTTTAAGGATGCGCTCTAAACTGCCTCGACGTTCTTGTTGGATGCCTTGTTCAATCCCTTGTTCAATCCCTTGTTCAATCCCTTGTTCAATCCCTTGTTCAATCCCTTGTTCAATCCCTTGTTCAATCCCTTGTTCAATCCCTTGAGCAAGACCCTCTTGTAAAATCTCTTGATACCAGGGTGATTCTCGTAATACTGTCATATCCCACCTCATGATTTGTTGAATTAAGGGTATCTCTAAAACAAAGCTAGCGAAGAAAGCTAACAATGGCTCTAGTTGATTCAAGGTTTGATCCGCCCGCAGAGCCTGCACCGCTGACCGCAATTTCGATTCACTACCACCTCCAAATAAGATCGGGACAAATGGAAATAGGGGAGGTAATGGTTGTTCTAATACTAATTCAGCCTCTACTTCCCACAGATTAATTACCCGATAATCTTGACGCGCCTTTAATCCCATGAATTCCCTGTCGTAACAGTCAACGATTGTGACTGTAGCTGGAGGTGGCAAGATGTTAATTAATACTGGATAAGCGGATAGGTTGTATTTCTCCTCAGCTAAGGCAACATAATTGCGCATTCGCTGAGGCATGTTCTGGTCATAGCGTAGTTGTAATTCATTGAGAATCAGAAATTCGGAGTGTTCAGGACTAGACGCTTTTACAATGACATCGCTTTCGCGACTAATCCATTGAAACTCAGCATCGAGTAACTGAGATGCCCGCACTTGGGAATTACCGGTTACCCATTGCACCCAAGCATTAGGAGCGAGACTGATTAGGCGTTTGCTACCAATATCTGCACGTTTTGTCATACAATTGATCCAATTAAGACTAATTATTGACTTACGCCCACCCCACGGTCGAAGTGGGGTGTGGTCTTATTTAATTAATTAGGCAAATTTTGACTAAACTCATCTAGGGAGTTAACGGTTAATGCTGTGGCCATCAACTCTTCTAATTGTTCGAGAGTTAAGGATTGAATTCTGACGGATATCTCTGAAGGAATCTCTGAAAATCGCAGTTTAAGGATGCGCTCTAAACTGCCTCGACGTTCTTGTTGGATGCCTTGTTCAATCCCTTGTTCAATCCCTTGAGCAACACCCTCTTGTAAAATCTCTTGATACCAGGGTGATTCTCGTAATACTGTCATATCCCACCTCATGATTTGTTGAATTCGAGGAAAACCCACCCCACGGTCGAAGTGGGGTGTGGTCTTATTTAATTAATTGGGCAAATGTTGAGTAAACTCATCTAGGGAGTTAACGGTTAATGCTGTGGCCATCAACTCTTCTAATTGTTCGAGAGTTAAGGCTTGAATTCTGACGGATATCTCGACAGGAATCTCTGAAAATCGCAGTTTAAGGATGCGCTCTAAACTGCCTCGACGTTCTTGTTGGATGCCTTGTTCAATGCCTTGAGCCACACCCTCTTGTAAAATCTCTTGATACCAGGGTGATTCTCGTAATACTGTCATATCCCACCTCATGATTTGTTGAATTAAGGGTATCTCTAAAACAAAGCTAGCAAAGAACGCTAAGAGCGGTTCTAGTTGATTCAAAGTTTGATCCGCCCGTAAAGCCTGCACGGCTGAGCGCAATTTCGATTCACTACCACCTCCAAATAAAATCGGGACAAATGGAAATAAGGGAGGCAAAGGTTGTTCTAATACTAATTCAGCCTCTACTTCCCACAGATTAATTACCCGATAATCTTGACGAGCCTTTAATCCCATGAATTCCCTGTCGTAGCAATTTTCAATAGTAACCGTGGTTGGAGGTGGCAAGATGTTAATTAATACCGGATAAGCGGATAGGTTGTATTTCTCCTCAGCTAAGGCAACATAATTGCGCATTCGCTGAGGCATATTCTGGTCATAGCGTAGTTGTAATTCATTGAGAATCAGAAATTCGGAGTGTTCAGGACTAGACGCTTTTACAATTACATCGCTTTCGCGACTAATCCATTGAAACTCAGCATCCAGTAACTGAGATGCCCGCACTTGGGAATTACCGGTTACCCATTGCACCCAAGCATTGGGTGCTAAACTGATTAAGCGTTTGCTACCAATATCTACAGGTTTTGCCATACAATACAATTGACCGAATCAAGATGAATGATTGACTTACACACACCCCACTTTGCAGGGCTGTTTATGGGGTTCAACTAAAATTTGATTAGTAAAGAGCTGGGCTTTTCAGACTTCCCAAACTTCCTGCTTCTTAAGATTCTTCGACTATAGACTCGCCCTCTATAGAATCGCCGTCTATAGGGTCTCCTAAATCGAAGATAATAATAAATTTTTCATCAGGCATCAGCCGTTTAAGAGCCTGCAAGTGACCCTCCGCATCAGAACGGTTCCGAAAACGACGAACAACCACCCGCTGCATCTTCGGCAATAACCTAATGAGCGCCCATGGATATAGGCGTTGAGAGTACGACATAAAATATTAGGTATCTCCTTAACTGGGGCTCCAGAGCCAGCCTGTAGCCGGGAGAAACTGTCGGCTGGCTCTTACCGTGGAACGTTTTAGCGCCCACGGTAATTTTATTATAACACAAATAATCTTTCATTATAACATTTTTTTGTAAAATTTTTGTAACAAATTTTTTCGGGAGTCGGGAGTCGGGAATCGGGAGTCGGGAATCGGGAATCGGGAATCGGGAATCGGGAGTCGGGAATCGGGAGTGGGAACAAATCCTGTGTACCTCACTCGTGATCAGAATTGCTATCGGTAGTGGGATTAATACAAAAGGGAACAGGGAGGGAGTAGTGGAGTGGGGAAAAATCCTGTGTTTTCAAGTATTAATTAATGCTTTTATAGCTATGTGCGATGGGAGCTTGGAGGCGCTGCGCGTTCGCGAAGCGTGGCCTACGGCCAATTGACTTTGGCCGGGCACCCTACGCGAACGATCATGCTCTTTATGCTCCTTTGGAGCCGCTACCGGATTGGCCTATGGCCACGCTACGCGATGAAGCTGAGGCCAATGGCCACGCTTTGCGTTCGCGTAGCGGAGGCCAATGGCCACGCTAAAAGCGAACGGCTTTGCCGAAACGCTTCCGCTAAAAGCGATCGCATTCCCGATTCCCGATTCCCGATTCCCGACTCCCGACTCCCGATTCCCGATTCCCGATTCCCGATTCCCGACTCCCGATTCCCGAAAATAATGGTCCGTGTAAGATTGTGTATCAGCCGGATAATCCACTCGATTGTGGTGCTCGTTTGTGGATTGAAACCTTCTGTGATATTCACTTTATTGGTGGTAGTTTTCCGGCTACTAGCTAAGTCGGTCAAGGGTTTTTATCGAATTCTTTTTGACAAGATTCTATATGATGATGCTTATTGTTATAAGCATATTGTAGAGGATACTTGCTAGAGTTAGAGATTTTATCCCAACTTATTCGATACCACTTCGATAAATTTATTGGGTCAACACTTTCGACCTGTGGTATAAAATCAAGGCCATAAGAAATTCCAGTTACATCTTCCAGTATATTACGCCGTACAACTCCTCTTAAACAAACTATAGAATCACTGTGAAACCCATATTTTTTACCTAAAATAGTATTTCCTTGCTTCTGGAAAATAAGATATAGATTAGAGCCTTTGTTCTGCTGGTAAAAATAGATGCCATCAGTAAAGCCTTCTACTCCAACTAATTGTCTCCACTTTTTTTCCCACTTAAGGA
>NZ_JAAHHZ010000224.1:0-7873 GCF_010672005.1 Moorena sp. SIO4A5
GCAACCAAGCTTTGCTTCTTTGAAGGCTGAGCAGCATTACTACGACCGAATCTGGTTTACTCGTATTCGCTCGAAGCACTGCACCCCTTGATGACTGCCATTTTCCAAGATGTGTCAGGCAGTCAGCCTTATATCTCAAGACTAGATAATCATCTTTTCTAGAGCAGGCAGATCACAGATAAAAAGGGTATCCTGATCCCGCATGATCAAGCCTTTCTTCTCCAGCTTTGTCAGGACTCGTGTGACCGTCTCCCGCGCCAATCCACTAAGGCTACTTATCTCTCGATGAGGTAAGTTAGGAATCTCAGTTCCTCTTTGTTTCAATTTGCCTTGTCCTTCAGCTAGAAACAACAAGGTGTCTGCCACTCGTGAGGTACTATCTGACTCCCGCAAGCGTAGGCGTCGGTTAACCTGACGCAGACGCTTTGCCATCAACTGAGCTAAGTGGACACCAGCCAAAGGTTCCGTATGAATTAACTGGGTAAAATCCTGAGCGGGTATACTACCAATGGTTGTAGGGGTTAAGGTAATCACATCTGTTGAACGAGGTACTTCTTCTAACGCTGCCATTTCACCAAAGATTTCTCCTTTCCCAAGAATATTGAGGGTCACTTCCTTCCCATCCATGTTATAGGTGCGAATCTTTGCCCAACCATCTAAGATGAAATAGACAGACCCCCCCCAGTCATTCTCAAGTAAAATCACTCGATTTGCAGGATGGCTACGGGTAACCATATTAATAATGGCTTTTTTGACACTAGAATCTGGTAAGCCAGCAAAAAAAGGAGTGCTAGCCATCGAATCATGAACATTAGAGTTAACTTCAGATGAATTGTATCGGTCTTCCATGGGATCATGAGCGCTTCGTAAACACCTTGAATAGATAAATGATCCGCTGTCAAATCAAGTGAGTCAGGGAGTTTGCCTGTGTCAACTAAAAGAAGCCAATGAAGCAGATCTGCTTAACCTCACCACCTTTGGTAGACCAACGAAAATGACTGATGTGAGTGAAATTGCCTTGACAAACAAAGATTCTACTGGAGCTAAACTACTTGCAGTGAGCTGAGGTAGGCTAATTCTGGTAGAGGGCTTGGCAATAATCACATCGGGTAAGTACAGTTATTATGCTCCATGATGAACAATTTGTAATAGTTTGGTGACTCTGGCAATTTAACATTAGACACAGGGGGCTGACTCTCACTCCTGTATGACTCAATTTGTTCTCGTCAAGGGTTTCAAAGTGACTGCTCAAACCGACATTCAATCTCTGATTGCTGATATTGACCACATCCTCCATAAGCCTGACTTTCCTCTACCATGGTTCAAGTCTGGTGACCTAGCGGCTGCACACCAGGTTTTGCGGAAAGTTCGTAGCTACCTAGTTTCCCAACAGCAAAAGCTAGGGGTGGAATCGGACAATACAACTACTACAGTAACCCCATCTCAGACGGGAGTACCCACATCTGTTCAGGAGGGAGTGCAGCAAATCCTGCAAGCGGTTACTCAAGAAATGAACCTTCTACGTACCGATTTCACGAAACCATTGCAGGTAGAGTTGGAGGCTCTACAGCAACAGCGGGAGTCTCTGGTACGAGAAATTCAGCATTTGGAGAGTACCAAGCAGCAGCTGGATTACTATACCAAACAACAAACTGCAAATGTGCAGTTTGCTTCAGACTACTTCTCACAAGGGCTAATCAACCGCCTTGTCGAAAGCTTGACCCAAAAGCTATCTCAAATTTTAGCGAATTGGGAAGCTCACTTAAAAAAGAATCCCACTAGTGATGACTCAATCAACCGATTGCCTTCAAATCAGGATGAGATTGTTGCTGTAGTCGAAAGACAACAGGTCATTGAGCAACTACAGCAGCTTCAAAAACAATCTGATCAACTCATACAGAATATAGATGTTAACCAGCGGTTGATTTTTGAGACCCTACACAGAGATCTTCAAGGTTACCAGGAGTCTTTATCTGAGGAACTTGAAAAAATGCACAGCTTAGGCATGCAGGGAGAAATGTTGTTTGCTGCCTTTGTGAATCGTCTAGCTCAGCAGTTAGGACGAGAAGCTTCAAGCGTATGGTCTTCCTCACAACAACCACCGGATGTACAGGTTCAAGTTGAGGATAAAGATAGCTTTCAATTACATCCGGAAACCTTATTGTCCAAAAACTCTCTGACTATGACTGAGGTGGTGTCTGACCGTTCGCGTAGCGTGGCCAAAGGCCAATCAGATTTGAATCAGGAACCACCAATGGATTGGTTAACAGGAGAGTTGCCTCAATCGTGGGGTATAGGATTGTCTGAAGAAAATACACCATTGCGTTCGCGTAGCGGCTCGTACCGAGCATCGCGTAGCGTGGCCTACGGCCAATCGCACTTAGCCGATGGTACCCCAGAGTCCCAGAAGACATCTCGAACCAATGACTCCCTTGACCATTCAGAAGCCATTGCTACTATTAATGCGTTGACAGATTTGTGTGAACAGATGGTTGACACTCCCCGGTCATTAGACGCGGGGATTAGTTAAGAATCCATAAACGAATCTTACAGGCGTAGTCAAAGCGCCCCTACTGAGTTCTGTCAGTCACTTCAATCCCAACAGTTCCCGCTACTTTTCTTGCAAAAATTATGCTTTCGAGGTACTACCACGCTTGCCAGTTCGGTACGCTCTGCGATCTGCAATTATTTACCCGTTCACAAGAGGATTAGCGCAATGTAATCGTTGTTCGCGTAGCGTGGCCTTTTGGCCAGGGTCGGTATCTTTCCGGTACTAGAGTCGCTTCATCACGTAGGCGTCTGCCTTTACTCACATCATCATTATTATACATTTTTTTTGACGGCAGTGCGAGGGATTGCTCGCACTGCCGTGTCGCGTTTCCTCCCGGAGACGAAACCTTAGAATAGTGCAGCCTTACAACAAAACCTGTCACCTTTAATGCATAGCCTACCAACTATAAAGGCTGCACTATTCTTGCGGAAACTTCTAACCCGCTTTAAAAAGACGGGGCTACCACGAGGGGCGCGTATTTCCTTGTTCGCGCAGCGGGGCGTCAGCCCTTAGCAATCCGTGGGACGCTGTTAATAGACTCGGATGAAGCGCGTCTGTTCTGTTTTCGGTAAATTCTTGAAAATTACTGCCAAGCTGGCAACATGGCTAAGCTATAGCCGTGTTTACTTATCTGTGATCTGAAATCCGCTTTTATAGCCCCCTTTTAGCCCAGTCAAGAGGGAAGTTGCGGCTAGATAAGTTTGGGTTTACCTGCCTTTCACCTAAGGCTTCGCCCCGTGACTTGATTATAAAGGAGGTTTTTAACCTGGATTTGGTCTCAGAGGTAGTCTTGACGGATGTCTACCTAGCAACTTAACATCAATTGGATTATCTTTACCTCTAATCATTTCCATTCATTGCTTGATTCATAATAGTGAACTATTATTACCAAAATTCAGACAGGAAGTCAATTAATTCAACCCCAATTCACAATTCCTTCACGAATTCGTCCCTAAAATGTTAAATTTCAATGAAATGATACAAAATATACTACTCCTTTTTTGACAAACCAAAATACTATAATCAGAGGCTTCGATTAAAAATTATTAATAAGGCGGTCAATAAAAATGACAAGGTCATCTACCTATATATAATTTACTTTTTTTGAAAAAATATCGACATTAGCGGGAACTTTTAAAGTTTTCAGCGGTCTGGTTAATAGACTATTTAGTTTACAACAAAGACTTTAGGGTTAGTGGGTGCCTACCAAATATTTTAAAAAATGGCAGGAGACTCTTCCGTAAAGTTTGGGCAAAAACTACCTAAGCAAGTTAGCTTACTTGAGCATAACTGTTCTATCAGCCTGGGGATTTCAAGCAATTATTCCGTCGTTTAATCAACTTTAGATAACTAATATAAACCCGTGATTATCTCCAAGTCTTCTGCTTATACCTCGGTTGATTCACAAATTTGGGATAAGAGAATCCCAAGTTGTTTATTTAAGCAAGAGGTTCATCAGTCTGCCAACAGTAATATCAAACGATTAATTGATATTATTGGAGCTTTGGTTGGATTATTAATTACCGTGAGCATTGCAATTCCCATTGCGATCGCTATCTCGATATTCGATCCCGGCCCATTATTTTATAGTCAGATCCGTTGTGGTCTAAATGGGAAACCCTTCCGAATCTGGAAATTCCGCTCAATGATTGTGGGTGCAGACAAACTCAAGCACTTAGTAGAAAACCAAGCTAAAGGTCATATATTCAAAAATGAAAATGATACCCGTATCAGTCGGATCGGAGGCTTTCTACGCCGCACCAGTCTTGATGAATTTCCCCAATTCTGGAACGTCTTGATCGGAGAGATGAGCCTAGTCGGAACTCGTCCTCCTACCTTTGATGAAGTCATGGGCTACAACCGCCATCACTACAAGCGTTTAAGAGTTAAACCTGGAATCACCGGTGAATGGCAAGTCAATGGTCGTTCAAAGGTGACTGACTTTGAAGATGTGGTTCTTATGGACTTGGATTACCAACATAAGTGGTCTATCGGCTACGACCTGAAGCTGATTCTGAAAACTATGATGGTAATCTTGAATAGGCATGGTGCTTATTAAGCTCAGTTTATAAGCTGTTAACCTAATACTACTAAATCTGGAGTATTAAATCGGGGTTGAACAGAATGCTTAAGCTAACCCAATCTACAATGTTTGATTGAGAATGTTTGATTGAGGTGGGGTTAGCTTAAGCCAATAAATACGTATCCTTAACATATTAATTAATTAATCACAGGATAACCACTGCTATTTTTAGCAGTCAAATTAATCCTATTTTGCCAAGATTTACCGAACCATGTTGATAACTGCTATAAACAGACCAATAAATACAGTGGAAGTATTGAATGGTGAGACAAGTTGAGGAATAATCACTTTCATGCTCCCTAGGAGAATAAAAATTAACGTTGATGTACCGGGATAAATCCAGGAAATCAATCTTAATAGGTCATATTTATTTTTTAATGGAGCCTACGGGAATTGAACCCGTGTCCGCCCTGGTTATTTACTTATCGCTCATTCACAGGCATAGCCCCTTTAACCCTCGGAGCGGGGATCATCCCTTATCCCGGATGACAGGATGCTTTGGTGAAGTCTTAGCTAGCAAACCGACCAAAGACAGCTTACTAGAGCATCCGTTGGGGTTAAGTCCGTAGTCCTTAACGGAGTCAAACTACAGACGCTCGAACCTGTTTATAGGTGTTTAGGCAACAGCAGGTGCAGCCTTACGAGCAAAAGGAACGATGTTGTTCGCAGTTACAATTTTTTTGAGTCCGGTATTTGCGAGAGAAGACTCACTCTCGACCTGAATCACGGGTCAGCTTTCACCAACACGTCGAAACCATTAAGGCCCCTTGCAGTTATCTGTTTTCTCTATTATAGTCAATATTTCAAAGTAGCAACTACCAAATACACATGATCCTCTTGTGTGATACCCAATTGCAAAATTTCTTTAACACTGTTTAGCTGGGTAAATCCCCGCCTTGTATCAGGACGGGGGTTTACGTGAACCTCTTAACTCTTGCTGCTTAGGATTTCTTCGATCGCTTGTCGTTCTGCTGGTTCAGTGACAGGCAAACTCTGGCGGGTATCAGTAATCAGCCAATCTAGGGCTGCCGCCTGAACATCAATAGCCGCACCAGTCTTATCAACACAATAGCGTCCAAACACTAGCTTATCCACTAGACGTACTCCGGCTCCAAGGCGAGAATATTCAAAAATTACGCTATTCTCAACGGTTGCTCCGCTACAGATCCAGCAATTGGGACCAATCATAGTTGGTCCGATAATCTTTGCCCCATCTTCGATGTGGGTCATAGCACCAATGTAAACCGGACCTTTGATATCTACTTTGTCCCAATTCACCGCCACATTTAAGCCAGTATAGATTCCGGGAGCGACTTCTTTGCCGGGAATCGGTACATTGTTGATTTCTCCAAGCAGTACACCTCGAACAGCTCGCCAGTAATCTGGCACTTTACCAATATCAACCCACTGGAAATCCATTGGCACCGCATAGAAAGGAGCCCCCGTTTCCACAAGTTTGGGAAATAGTTCGCCGCCAATGTCATATTCCTGACCAGAGGGGATATATTTAAAGATTTCTGGCTCAAAAATGTAAATTCCTGTGTTGATATTGGTACTGAGGGCTTCCTCCACTGAGGGTTTTTCTTGGAAAGCTTTGATTCGACCACTTTCATCTGTAACTACGACACCGTAGCTAGAAACCTGTTCTCGTGGTACAGGTTTTGCCACTAGGGTAGCAATTGCTCCCTTTTCTTTATGGAACTTAAGTGCTTCGGTCAAGTCCAGGTCAATCAGGGCATCACCACAGAGCACCACAAATGTATCATCAAAGAAGGGATAAAAGTCCTGGATCTTACGCATGCCACCAGCTGAGCCGAGGGCTTCCCCAACCAGTTGACCATCGACAATGCGACCTTCAAAGGAATAAGAAATTTCAACGCCAAAGCGTTGCCCATCTCGGAAATAGCTTTCAATTTCGTTAGCCAAGTGAGAGACGTTGACCACAATTTGGTTGAAGCCATGTTGTCGTAATAGTTCTAGTAAAAACTCCATTACTGGTTTTTGCAGGATGGGAATCAATGGCTTGGGAATAGTGTAAGTGATAGGGCGAACGCGAGTTCCCTTGCCAGCTGCCAGAATCATGGCTTTCATGTATCTTTTCTCCTTAAACTAAATCCATAGAGGTTGATGTGGGCAATTGAGTACGATTCTAACTAGTCCTTGAACTCTCACCCACGATTAGCACGAGGGACTTTAGTCCCTAACTCTTTTTCATAGCCACCGCTATTACACAGGGGCAAACAAGCTGGAATTTTCTGTAACCTGTGCTTTGAGTGATGCTTTGAGTGACCCCAGTTGAGAATTACTGGTTTCCTGACAAGGCTAGTTGATGTTATAATTACCCGCTTTTAAGCGTGGGGTTCATTACTCCAATTTACGGATTTTTATATCTTGGTAGAATTCTTCTTGGCATAACTCAACCTTAGACTGAGCAGATAACAATAGCAGTCCCCAGAAAACACTAACTCTGTCCCCTATTCGTGATTCAATAGGAGCGATCGCTGTTTCTGTGTCAGCTTTTCCCGACATCTTGGCTGTTCTGAGTTTGTCCTCCTGGTAAGAAGAACCAAGGGAAGTTGATGCAACTGATGATGGGGATAACGTCCACCACTCTAACAACTGATTTAAATTCAGCCAATCGTTGTCTACCGCTAGCTCATACCAGTAGCGGGATAGAAATTCCTCCAGCCGTTTGGCAATCTCGGTCAAGTTTTCATCATGAGCTAGATGGGCAATACGAGCTGCCTGACTACGGACACTAGAGCGAGTCCCTTTTTTAGGGGAAGGTAAGGGGTTTTCACCCAGTTGGACTGCCATCTCCTGTAACTGTTTAATGAGCTCTGGCAGGGTTACTGGGCGTCTTTTAGGGGGTCGGGCAGCAGAGCGACGGCGTAGATGACGTTCTAGATTGCGAGGCAAACCTCTATCTCCCCTGCCATCAATTTCCTCGGACCCATCCAGTTCTTCGGATTCCTCCAACTCCTCGGGTTCTTCTAAACGTTCCAAGGTATCGGCTTTCAGTAGAACTAGCATGGATGCCCATAGAAACGCTTGCCCAGACTGAGACAAGTCCGTGTCACGGTATCCGAGTTCTGGATCACTGTCTAATGCCAGTGTACTTAGATAGCGGTCAATGACATCAATTACCTGAACATCCCATGGGTCAATTTCTCCCCGCTGTGCCACATCAATGAGAATAGCGATCGCTTCGGTAGCAGGTGTTGTAGTCATCTATAGGA
>NZ_JAAHHZ010000225.1:0-7836 GCF_010672005.1 Moorena sp. SIO4A5
GTTGATATCAAATTGGGATCACAGCTATGTACCTTGATCTTGCTGCCGGTTCGGTGTGGGTGTTGGAACCTCAGTAGGGTCCGTTGCGCACTTTAATTCTGATTAAATGTTAAGATTAATTAAGTTAGATATCAAAGTTTTAGTAATTTTGGCGATTACATATATTACATATACTAAGTTAACCCTTTAAGACCTTAATAATTTTTAATGCTAGACCAAATTCTTAACTCATCGTTTAATGTTGGGCTTGAGGCTCCTGTGGTTTTGTTGATTCTGGTGGCACTAGAAGCTGTACTGTCTGCTGATAATGCGATCGCATTAGCTGCGATCTCCCAAGGCTTACAGACCAAACAACTTCAACGCCATGCTCTTAACTTGGGCTTAGCAGTTGCCTATGTGCTACGAATCACTTTGATTCTCACAGCCACTTGGGTAGTGCAGTTTTGGCAGTTTGAGTTATTGGGAGCAGCCTATCTGCTCTGGTTGGTCTTTGAGTATTTCAGATCTGATCAAGATGAAGACCATCACCATCATGGCCCGAAGTTTACTTCTCTATGGCAGGCAATTCCGCTAATTGCTGTTACCGATTTAGCTTTTTCCTTGGATAGTGTCACCACAGCGATCGCAATTTCTGACCAGACCTGGCTGGTTATTGCTGGTGGCACCATTGGGGTAATTGCCCTGCGCTTCATGGCGGGCTTATTTATTCGTTGGTTGAAAGAGTATGTCTATCTGGAGGATGCTGGCTACATTACCGTGGGCTTTGTGGGATTGCGGCTGTTGGTCAGAGCCATTAAACCGGAATTAGTGCCACCGGAATGGTTAATGGTTGCTGCCATTGCCCTAGTGTTCATGTGGGGATTTTCTGAAAAGTCTAAGACCCCAGACCTTGAGCCAATTCCTGTGGAAAACGAAGGGCGACCGGCTTTGACGAAAGACTAAAGGGCAAAAGAAGCTAGCCGCTAACTGCTTTTAACAAGAGTCGGGAAGAATTCGGCCATCTTTCAACCAATAATCCCAACGCTCACCAAACATGGGTAGAGCGTGGGACTTCCCGTTTAAAGGTAAATGTTACCGTTACTCATAAAGCCAAGAGGTTATGGTTGGTTCCCAGCTAACTAGCTCTTCGTCCTTAAACCAAAGACTAATCTCCTGCTGCGCTGTCTCAATGGCATCTGAGCCATGGATAAGATTGCGACCGGTGTCTAACCCATAATCGCCCCGAATGGTTCCTGGTTCAGCTTCCAGAGGTTTGGTAGCACCAATCATCTTTCTTGCGGAAGCCACTACTCCATTTCCTTCCCAGACCATTGCTACTACAGGACCAGAGATGATGAATTCGATTAGTTTGGGAAAGAAAGGTCTCTCTTTGTGAACAGCGTAATGCTGTTCGGCAAGTTCACGGCTGACGTTCATAAGCTTCAGCCCAACTAAGGTAAAACCTTTTGTCTCAAAACGCTGGATGATTTGACCAACAAGATTCCGTTGTACACCATCCGGCTTAACCATCAGAAATGTCCGTTCCAAGTTTATCTCCTCAAATTGTTTAACTCAGGTCAATCTTGGGCATAGCCTTTCCTATGATATTCCTTTAGGACTAAGATTCAAGCCCGCTCTATTGCTAGCTCAATTAACTGATCCACCAATTGTGGAAACGGAACACCTGTAGCTGCCCACAGTTGGGGATACATACTGGTTGCCGTAAAACCTGGTAAGGTGTTGATCTCGTTGATGAAGATTTCCTTAGTGGCTTCGACATAAAAGAAGTCTACCCGTCCTAAACCAGCCCCATCAACGGCAGTAAACGCCTGGATTGCCATTTCCTGAATCTGGGTAATGACGTCAGTGGGCAAGGGAGCGGGGATTAACAAGTCCGCTTGACCCTGAGTGTATTTGGTTTCGTAGTCATAGAAATCACTATCATAAGTAATTTCACCAACTACTGAGGCTTTGGGATGATCGTTCCCTAGTACAGCACACTCTACTTCTCGCCCTACTACCCCTTCTTCTACAATCAACCTGCGGTCATAATTAGCAGCATTATCTAAGGCGGCTTCTAATTCAGAACGCGATCGCACTTTGGCAATCCCTACCGATGAGCCTAAATTAGCTGGTTTGACAAAGTAGGGATAGTTTAAGGTTTCCTCAATTTGGTCACAGAGTTTGGTAAATACACAGGGATCAGACCAAACTTGCGATCGCAAAACTTCCATGTAGTTGACTTGGGGTAATCCGGCTTGGGCATATACTGTCTTCATTGCCAGCTTGTCCATGCCTACAGCAGAACCCAAAACACCACTACCGACAAAGGGAACTCCCATTAGGGTTAGTAATCCCTGAACTGTGCCATCTTCCCCATTTGGCCCATGGAGGATGGGAAACCAGACATCTACCTCACTGACAACGGCAGGAAATTGCCAGACATTACCGTTAGGAGCAGATTCTAGGGGAGTTCCCGAGTCTAAAACCTGTGCGATAGTTTCGACCGCTGTCCAGATGCCATTTTTTTGAATGTACACTGGCACCAATTCGTACTTAGAGGCATTTTCATCGGCACACAGAGCGTTTGCGATCGCTCTTGCAGAACTAATCGAAACTTCGTGTTCTCCTGAGACACCACCAAACAGCAGTCCAACTCTACGTTTTGTCATATTAGTATACAGTTAATTAAAAATCCTCTAATAAAGAACCCAAGCGACTTAGTAACGGATCATCAGATTGATCAGCGTCTTTTTCCCATCCTACTTGAGCCGTAGCATCTGACTCTCTAGTCGCTTTTGCTGTGGATCCCTGTTCTGTGGCGCGAGACACATCCGTCGTACTAAAATTGGACAGCACTGTTTCTACACCAGCAACTTGCTGTTTTAAGTGTTCGAGTTGTTGATGAGAACGGTCATCGACTTGCTTGACCTGTTCGATTAATGCCATCAATTGATCATCAAGTTGTTCAGAGGATTCTTCAGTAGATAGAACTTGCTCTAATTTCCCAAGCTGCTGTTGTAACTGGGTCAATTGTTGAGTTGTATTAGAGTCTATTTCCTCAATTCGTTGAGTCAGATCAGTTAGCTGACTATTCAGTTGGCTAGGACTCTGAACGGATAACGTCTGTACCACTTCAGTTAATTGCTGCTGCAGTTGGGTTAGCTTGTCTTCAAGATTTCCAACACTTGCTGTTTCCTCGGTTGTTCCCTCGGTTGTTTCCTGGGAGGATGCTTTTTCCTGAGAGGATTCTGGTTTTAACAGAAACTCTTGGATAGCTTGCTTGCAAAACATGCTAAAGCTAGGATACTGACCCTTAGCTAGTTCTTTCTCCACTGCCTTTAGTAGGGCTTGATCCTCCCGGTTAGTGGTAAATGCTACTGTTTTATTTACTTTTTTTGCGATCGCTGCCATGGGAATTATTCCTATAATCCTACTGGATAATTACAATAAAATTTATCGAGATGCTGATTGCTTCTGCACCTCTCCATAAATGTATTGTCCCAAAGCATTCGCTTTTCGAGAGGGTTGAGCTAAGTAACCCTTGAGTCTAGCTTCCTTAAAGATAAGTTGAAGATCATTCCAGAAGAATTGTCCACCACCACCGGTCACGACTACGTCTGTGGTGCGTTCTGGTAGCCAAGCGAGCAAGCGATCAGATAGTTCACGGGCAAAACTTTTGCGCAAACTCGGTATAATTTCGTCGAGGTCTGTGGGCTGAGCAGCACCCTTAGGACGATAAAAGCGCTCTCCCTCTGGACGATTAACCGCTTTGATTAATAGTAACGATTGACTGTCAGCTCCCTGAATTTGGGTAGCTAATTGATCATAAAACTCATTCATGGCAAATGCTTCACTCTGAGATGCTCCTCTAGCAAATCGGAACGAATCTGCCATTATAAAGTCAGTGGTTTGGTGGCCAATATCCACAACGGCGACGGAACGGTCATGTAATCCGCCATCGGATGGATCGTTTTCCTGAACTTCAACCCAGATCAAGCTACCATAGCCCTCTGGTATTACCCAAACTTTCTTAATCGTAATCGAGACTTGTTCCCCTCTGTAGTACATGACATGAGGAGAAGCCAGGATACCAATTAATTCCTCTTTTTCACGCTCAAACTGCTCTTGGGAATGGTAGGGCAATCCCATGATAATTGCCAAGTCACCTTGAAGCTCGAAATGTCCTACGCAGGCAAAAACTTTTATCAAGGCATCTTCTACTTTCGATTGACCAACACCCAAGTTAGCTCCGAAGTCAGCAGCTAGTTGTCCAATGGCGTATCCTTTGCCTTGATACTCCAGCCAAATATCTAATAGAGGGTCACCCAGTCGAGCTTCAAACCCACCCCGACGCACTTGCTCAACGGTAAGATGGGCAACGTTGGCAGGAATGAGCACTACACCATCGGGGTAACGGCTGATACAAGCTTTAGTGGAGGTGCGACCTAAGTCAATGCTGAGAATAGGAACTTTGTTCACGATGGTAGCAAGCTGTTTAGCAGTCATTGGTTAGTATATAAGAGTTTGTCTAACTCAACTCACAAAAAATAGTCCGATGTTTGGAAGCCCCGTCTAGGCAAGAGCGGGGTGGGGACATTGATCAGGCTGTTTGCGATCGCTCTGGCACCAATGGCCAAAAATCCTTAGACTAGTTGTGCAACAGACGCAGGTTGACTCAAGTTGGTTGGACACTATGGCATCTAGCTATTTCATCTCATAATAGTAGAATACTGATTCATAGACCTGTTATACACCTAAGATTAAAACCAATTTCCAATTACTAGATAAGGTGCCCAATAGGCGGGGCGAGCATATTGTCCTCCTGCTTCCAGTAAAGCGATTTGAGCAGCACGAAGGGCTTGGGCTTTGTTTAAGTTTGATTGTCGCAAACCCTGGTAAAATTGGGCGGCAATTTGGGCAGTGGTTTGATCATTAATGAACCAAAGCGAGGCTAAGGCACTTCTGGCTCCTGCTTGAACAGCTACACCTGCTAAACCTAAGGCTGCTCGGTCATCACCAGTGGCAGTTCGACAGGCAGTGAGGGAGATTAACTCCACTGGCTCAGTAGTACTAGCTACGCTGCGAATTACCCGATCTAATTCATCAATGGTGAGTTGATCATTTTCCCCGGTGACTAGGAAAGTATCCTCCGGTTCAGTGCCGAATTCACCATGAGTAGCTATGTGAATAATCGGGTAAACCGTTGCACCTAATTCTTGTTGTAAGCGATCGCGGGTAAATTCCTCATCCAATAGCTGTTTGCTCTCTGGTATGGTCTGTGTCACTGCCTTAACTTCTGTGGATACATTGCTCAAGGCTTCAAATTCACGACCATCGACAATAGCTTCTTTGGTTAAGCCCAACACCAGTGCTCGCCAACTCTGAGGGGTTAATGCTTTAGGCTCAGTCAGGGTGAGGGTGGGAGTGGTTGCGATCGCATAGCGTTCAACTAAAAATTTTTCCCCGTCGTGGAGGGCTGCCATTGGCACAGTGCGTAGGATGCCATCATTGATGAAGACCAGGGTTTCTATTTGAGCTTGTTCTAATTGATTGGCAAAAGGACGAATTAACCAATTATAAATTTTTTGTGCCTGTTGGGAATTGTAAGGCTCAAAAAAGCTTTCTAGTTCTCTACGAAATTGATTAATGTCTTGTCTTATACTTTCGCGATCACTATCAATCCACGACCATTGCTTTTCACCATTAGGCAGACTTAAAATCACTGCAGTTCGGTCTTTGAGGATAATGGTGCTAATCACAGCTGTCCGAGTACTGACTAGGTCAACTCTGGCTGGATTCACTGCTGCTAACACACAGTCGTTACCAAAATAATCTTGTAATTCTGCTAGTTTGAGACCATCAATGGTTTTCAGGACAATGTTAATATTCTGAGTACGCACATCGGGTAAAGCTGATTTTAGTAAGGTTTGATCTCCCTCTAACCTCAATGCCACTAACTGTCGGTAAATTGGGTTAACGGTGTCAAGAAAATCAAATTGGACATCTCGACTGGCAGTTAGGATATCGCTACGGATTGTTTCGAGAGTAGCGATCGCGTTTTCATAGGCTCCGATTGCCTCAGTTACTTTCCCCTGCTCCTTAAAAATCCGTGCTGTTTGCCACTCCCACAAGTACAGACTATCCTTTGCCAGCAAGTTTTGCTCAGCTGCTAACCTAGCCTGTTGGCTTAACTCTAGGGCTTTGGTATACTGGTCACGACACTCATAGATATGACCCAGTTCCCCTAGGGCAAAGGATTGGGAGCGGTGGTCATTAATCCGTTGCGCTATTCTTACGGCTTGAGCCAGGAGTGCAGTAGCCTGGGGTTCTAGTTTGGGCTGATAGCATCGTATCCAGGGACTAGTTTCATGAGCCGGAGCAATCGGTTGCAACAGGTTAGCTAACTCAATGGCAGCATAAACCTTATCCTGGGAATCTGGTAGAGTTTCCAAGAGGGAGTAGGCTTTTTGCCATTCTTTTTGCCATTTCATAACACTAGCGCTAGATTCACTAAGGCGGTAGTACAGGGGAATCTCATTAAGCCTTGCCCGGATTTGACCGGATTGGTCGTTTTGAGTAATAGCAATATCGAGGCTTTTCTGAAAATACTTTAGTGCTTCGCTATCGTTATTTTTAGCTTTTGCTTCGAGTGCCAAAGCCTTTCTTGTGTAGCCGATTTTTTCAGCAGAGTTTGCCCGACGATAGCTGAGCTGAGCTTTGCTACTGTAGGCATTTCCTAAACTATTCAGGGCTGAGGATTGATAGGGAAGGTGGTCAATTTTTTGGGCAATAGTTAAGCTCTCTTCGAGATAGTTAATCGCTAGATCGTATTTGCCCCTGAGGCGATAAGCATCCCCTAAACTCCCCAGAGCCGCAGCAACTCCAAGTTGGTCTTGATGGCTGTGAGCCAGTTGTAACGCACTTTCTGGCACACAGGGGTGATCTTGGGGGTAATCGTAATTAATGGTACCACATAATAATGCGATCGCTTTTTGATTTTGCCCCAATTTACTATAAGCTTGAGCCAGTTCGGTAAGCATCCGCCCTACCTGTTGTAAATCCCCCAGTTGCTGATAATTAGTGATAACTTTTTCCCAGTAGTTAATGGCTTGGTCGATTTGACCAATTTGCTGATAAGCTCTCGCTAAGTTTTCTAGAACAATAGTTTGGTTAGGGCGGTTGTTGGTTTGTTGATAAGTAGTCAGGGCAGTTTGCCAATATTCTATAGCGCTAGTAAAATCTCCCAGTTGGTAGCGTTCCACCCCTTGTTGGACAAGTTGGCTAGCATCAGGGGATTGAGCTGTGGCTGGGTTTCCCAGTTGCAGTTGCCAGGTGGTAGCGGGAAGATGACCGAGCCACAGGCTAATGGTGAGGCTGGAGAGGAAAAGAAGTCCTAGAACGATACGGACACTGGATTGGCGGCTCATGGGAGAATTCCAGTTGCAGATTTAAATGATAGCAAAGGGAGTCGGGAGTCGGGAGTCGGGAATCGGGAATCGGGAATCGGGAATCGGGAGTCGGGAGTAGGTTTTTACATTTAGGGTCAAAGGGGGAGTGTGGGGGGAGAACAGAGAACAACAGAGAAAAGGAGAGAGGGGTAGTTTTTTTGTGTAAGGGCGATTTCGTCAGATCCGATCACAGGGAAATGGGGAGAAGGGCAGAAGGAAAGAATTGTCTCGGTAATTATTGGGTGTTGCTGATTCTGGGTATGGTTTAGCCCCCCTAGCCCCCCAATTTTGATACCGTTGGCGAAATTAATATTTGTTTACACAAGAGTAGCAGATGGGTAACTTTAAGTTCATGCTCCCCCAGAATTGGGGGTTGGGGGGCTATAAAGACTGCTGTCTTCAGGCT
>NZ_JAAHHZ010000226.1:0-7794 GCF_010672005.1 Moorena sp. SIO4A5
GAAGCTCAACCAAGTTCTCCTGAATTTCCTGAAGACTTTGACGTTAATTAGTATTGCTCAGTATGCTACCTAAGCAAAGCTGATAGCTTACAGATTTTTTTCATGATTCCTTCACAATTGACATTTAGAATTGTGTATGTTTTCGTGAGAGAAGTTTATAGTTAAAAAAACTGAAAATGGGTCAATCAATTATTGAATTAGTTGATCAGCTTCCAGAGGATAATATAACCGTAACAGTACTGAATGTCCTGGATTTTATTGTTCCGGGGGAATGGGAAAATCTCGTCGGTTTTGACAATACAATTAGCGCAGTTACAGGGGAAACAGATCCAGATGTGATTGAGTCAATTCGCGCCCGCGCCCTTGAGCTATACGAAGACCCTGATCAGGGATACCAAACAGCTATCTGGATTTACCAAACTCTTGACAATACTGACACAGCGATCGCAGCAGCCGCTTTAGCTGACAAAGTCGGGGATACCTTGAGTTGGATCCCATTCTTAGACAAACTGACTCCCAAAGCTGACACCGTTCAATCTATTGACTTGAGTATAAAACTGGTCGGAGAACTGATCGCTCATAGCAAGATTCACGGCCTTGGCTTTAATCCGGTAGATTTTGCTGCTTCTGTGACAGAAAACTATCATAACGAAGCTCTGATGCGGATGGTAGCCTTAGTTTGCATCGATGGTGTAATTCCTCTCGGTGCTGACTTCATCTCTAAAGTCCGAAATAGCTTGGAAGAAGGAGGGGAGTCCGCTCTAGAAGATAATCCTGCCTTTGCAGCTCTCAGTGGCTCAATTCCTGAATCCGATAAACAGGGATTTATCAGTAACACGTTTGATGCAGTTGGTGACTGGATGGATAATTTAATTTCCTCTACTGGGTTAAGCCCTGAGTCACTGTTTGAGCGTCTGGGTGGCTTCATAGAACTTGCTGATGACAAGTTAGACTATGTAGCGGCATTTCTAGACGCTAGTACCAATTGTTATGAGCATACTGGGATTCAAACTGTTGCTCGTCATCTGATTGAGCGGGCAGCTAAAGAGATTTGAGGTAAGCTATCAGCTATCAGCTATCAGCTATCAGCTCTCAGCTCTCAGCTCTCAGCTCTCAGCTCTCAGCTTTTGAATAAGCGATGCAGCAAGGGAACAGGGGAGGCAGCGCCGCCAAAGGGGGTTCCCCCCATGAGCGACTGCCGTGGTTTCCCCCGGAGACCAAACCTGATTACGTTGAGCCTTTATGGTTGGTAGGCTATGCAGAAAAGGGGTAAAACTTATTGATTAAGGCTCAACTGTCTTACGGTAAATTCAAACCACTCGCTATTGCATCAAGACAACAAGTAAGCATTGGAATAATCCTGACTGAAGTCCCAGCGTCGTTCGAACAGCTTTTTGGCCAAGGCCAAAGCCTGTGCCAAAAAGCTGTTCGCGCAGCGTGAGCCTTTAGCTCACGGCTGATAGCTGACGGCACCTCAAGCAGCGTGCGCGTAGCGCATATGCTTACATTTAGGGCACCTTTAAATTATCCCAAATTAGGTTTTTTTTAAGCTGACTGCTGACTGCTGACTGCTGACCGGTTACAATTTTGGTAATTGGGATCAGTAATGGGGAATCATTAATATGACCACGATTCCCCATTGACCGAGGAGCCATTATCGATTAAATATAAAGATTATTTTTTAGGTGCGCCCTTACTTGGCGAATTTAATTCTTAATGGTAAGAGCGCACCTGAATTTATTTTTTCCTCTTTTTGTGGTGTCTAAAGTTTTTTTTACGGGTTAAATTCAAACGTTTAATCATCCTATCGACTGTGGAATGACCAATTAAAACACCCGTTTCTTCGGCTAACCAAATCCGGAGTTCATCTAAGGTAGCATCATTGTTTTTGATGACCAGATCTCGGAGAATATTTAATTGCTCTGGGGTAAGTTTTATCGGAGTTTGTTTAGTGCGAACTTTGGGAGCAATATTTCCGGTTTCTCGATACTGTTTGAGTAATTTTTGAACAAAGCTTAAGGCAACATTAAACTGTTTAGCCAGCTTACGTTGAGAGATATTGCCTTGATTATAAGCATCAATAATTTTTTGTCTAAGATCAACAGAGTAGGCTTTCATGGTTCTTGAGGAGAATTATCTGAGCTATCCTCATTGTACCTGACTAGCGTGGGTATTAGCTAGAGCCTATGGAAAAACCTTGGAACCTGGAAAGCTGACAGCCGTCAGCTGTAGCTTATTTTATTCAAAAGCTGTTCTGTGTAGCAAGCACAATGGGGATAAACTATTCCCATAGCGTTGTCACAGCCTTTGGCTGATACCTGATAGCAGATCAAGAAGCGTGGGCGTAGCGCACACTTCTTGTTCGGCTTAGTGGCTATGGGTAAGCTACACTGAACAGCTTTTTAATAAGCGATGCAGCAAGGGAACAGGGGAGGCAGTGCCGACCTGTGGGGGGAACTCCCACTCGCGCTTGGGATCAAGACAACAGGTAAGCATCCGAATAATGCTGAGTTACGGACAGCTAAAGGATGAATGCTGACGGCTGAATGCTGAGGTTTTGACACTCCCCGCCCTGGAAGGACGGGGATTCTTGCTTCAACGGGGTGACTTGTTATCCCTTGCCGGAGCCAGGAAAAATAGAGGTCTCCTCTCCACAAGCGTGTTTAGTCTTCGACCTAGGTTTCGGTGTGCCCCACCGTACCTTACCTTTTTTTTACATATAGATAGATACTTTTTTTATCTAATTTTTTTTCATAGACTTTTAAGTCGTTAGACCAAATTACGCAATATGTATCTCTTACATATTTTTTACGTTGTCTACTTATGATTAGATAGTATTTATCTAGTGCTTAGTTTTTTGTTTATAATTTTATCATAACACGCAGTGCGAAAACTGTCAAGTTTTAACTTAATAAAGAAAGCCGTCCTATAAGGACGGGGCTTTAAACCCAAAATTTTTGGTAAAAATAGTTAGATAATCAAAGAGCAGACACTAGCAGCTGGGTGATTCAAAGCACGTTTATGATGCAATATCGAAGATTTGGGCGTACAGAATTACAGATGCCAGTCTTTTCCTGTGGTGGTATGCGATACCAGTTCAAGTGGCAGGATGTTCCCAAGGAGCAAATTCCCCAAGATCATCAACAGAATCTCGAAACAACAATCCGCCGTTCTCTAGAGCTTGGCATTCATCACATAGAAACTGCTCGTGGCTACGGTACTTCTGAGATGCAATTAGGAGAGATTTTGCCAAAATTTCCCCGAGAACAACTGATTGTTCAGACTAAAGTTACTCCTAAGCCTGACCCCAAAGAGTTTCGTCGTAAGTTTAATCAATCCCTCGCTTTCCTAAAACTTGACTATGTTGACCTACTGGGAATCCATGGGATTAATACCCCTGAGTTGCTAGATCAGACTATCCGTCCTGGTGGTTATTTAGATGTAGCGCGACAGCTTAAAGCAGAGGGTAAGGTACGGTTTATTGGATTCTCGACTCATGGTCCTACAGATGTGATTGTTAAAACCATTGAAACGGACCAGTTTGACTACGTTAACTTGCACTGGTATTACATTAATCAGTTAAATTGGCCTGCCATTGAAGCCGCTACTCGTCACGATATGGGGGTGTTCATCATTAGCACTTCCGATAAAGGGGGTATGCTCTATAAACCACCACAACGGTTAGTGGAACTTTGTGCTCCCCTTAGCCCAATGGTATTTAATGATTTGTTTTGTTTGAGCCATCCCGAGGTCCATACCTTGAGTCTAGGGGCATCTCGACCTTCAGATTTTGATGAACACCTCAAAACTGTAAAACTTCTGGAGCGCTCAGAAGAAGTATTACCGCCGATTTTAGAGCGTTTGGAATCAGAAGCGATCGCAAAATTGGGAGAAGACTGGTTCCGAAGTTGGGACATTGGCTTACCCACCCATTCAGAAACCCCAGGCGGTATCAATATTCCAGTGATTTTGTGGTTGAGGAATTTAGCGATCGCGTACGATCTGCTAGAGTATGCGAAAATGCGCTACAACCTCTTAACTAATGCGGGTCACTGGTTTCCTGGTGCCCAAGCCAATCGGGTCAGAGAATTAGACCTGAGGCAGTGTTTGCGTAACAGTCCTAATGCTGATATAATACCCGATTTTTTGGAAGATGCCCATAACTTATTAGGGGGTGAACCAGTCAAACGCCTCTCCCAACAATAATTAAACCAACCTATTAATGATTATCAATTGTTAATTGTTCATGGTTAATTAACTATCAACCCAGAAAGATCCAGAAATCTTCGTATTCAGCGTTTGCAGGATCTTAATTATTTTTTTGTTTAGAATTTTTAAGAACTTTCGGAATCTCTGTGATCACTCGTGAAGCAATCTGTGGTGGGGTCTCCCCATAATCTTCACAGATGTGAAGGTCAGCTAATTCATAGAGACTCCGTCTTTGGTCAAGAATTTTCTGCAATTCTAAAGCAGGATCAGGTTTCTGTAGTAAGGGGCGAGTAGTATCCTCTCGCAAGCGTTCGATTAACATTGGCACAGGGACATCTAACCAGACCACCAGACCATAATGCAGATAACTCCAATTCTGGGGGTTAAGCACAATACCGCCTCCTGTAGCAACGATCAATTGCTGATAAGCCGATAGTTCCGATAGTACCTGAGTCTCCAGCTGTCGAAAGGTTTCTTCTCCGTCCTCAGCAAATATCTCGTTAATCGTTTTACCTGCAATTTGCTCAATCAGGGCATCTGTATCAAAAAAACCATAGCCTAGCTCACTAGCTAGTAAACCTCCAACAGTAGTTTTGCCAGCGCCCATCATGCCAATCAGAAAAACATTGAGGCCCTTCAACAAGTCATTCACGCATGCCCTCCCCAGTCTAATCAGTGATTACCCTTAGTTCACACTTAATCAAAGGTACCACCCTAAGACTTTCACTGCGAGACAACCTTTCACATTTATGCTATTATTCACAATAGCTTCATCTAAACTTCATCCCAACAAAAGTGATGTACCGTGCTTTTGGGTAGCCAGTGAGACCAAAGGGGGTGCCCACTGGGCTTGACTTCGGGCGACCGTAAGCCTATGCATACAGCCCCTCCCTATGAGCGACTGGCTTGGTTTTCCTGATCTGCGACTGCATCAAGAAAACGGGAGCGTGGAAACCGTCATCATTTATGTGGCTATGTGGCGGAGGAAGGGAGATTTGGCGGTTTTAAGCGCCGTCATTAGAAGCGATGCAGGGTCGTGACCGGGGTTTCCCCCACTCGCGCTTTGCATGGCTGACAAAGTAGCCAGAAACTTAGGCTTAGACCTAAGCAGACTGGGTAAGCGGTGTTTGAGCACCGTAAGCCTGGTCATGCTATGGACTGAATGCAAGTCCAAGCTTGGCATCAGGGTACAACAAACCCCAATTTTGTAGACCAGGGAGACTCAAATATGTATAACACATCGGTTTTAATCCCTGGCACTCAACTACCTGATCAAGCAGCTGATTTCGGTGTCTCACAAAACTATCCACTAGTGGAACAGATCTACTGGTTTTCACTAGTGGTCACTCCATCTAAACTAGGGGTAACAAAGTAAATGTTGCTAATTCGTGACATTGTCAAACAAGCTCTCACAACCGGTTATCTTACCATAGAAGCCGAGGATAAATTACGCAGGATGCTCCATCAAAAACATAAAAAGTACGATTTGGCGGATCTCGATGCCTTTATGGCCTTACAGGAAGCCGCCATGACTGGCCGCGTGAGGCAACAATCTCGCGAACAAATGAACAATTAGCCCAATGGATAATTGATTAACTATCTAACAATAACAGCCAAGGAGTAACCTTTTACTACCTTGGCTGCTATTGTATTGCTAGTTATAATAAAATCAACCGTCAACCATGGTTATTGAAAGTCTTCATCATCCTCAAACCCCCAGTCCTCTTCATCCTCTTCAGTCTGCTTAGCTACTGTCTTGTAAGGTGGATTAATGACTCGATACTTGGCATCGTAAACTGTTTCAGATTTACCAACACCTGAATTACCAGGTTGGCGATAACTATAGGAATAAACAGAGTCACTTTGATCACTACTTTCGGGTTCTTCGCTCAGGTCATAGCTAGTGGGATCCCCTTTAGTGGTGTGTGAGGTCGAATCTTGCTTAACCCCTTGGCGACCTGATGATACTCGATCTGAATTTTGATCTTCCTCAAAGTCCCACTCTTGACTACTACTTTCTTCCCAATCCGAGCTTGTATCATCTTTTGAGGTTTGTTTCGAGGCCGGACGCTCACGAGTTTTATCCTGCCTCGTCTGGGTTTGATAACTTTCGCCACGGCTATATTCAGAAAATAATGGCTCGTCGTCCGGTGGTTCAGAATTTCGACTAGAATAACGCCAAGCCAGGTAATTGGGGAGTCGTAGGCTGATGCTGGTTAGAACTCCAGCTCCAACGGCACCAACAATCCACAAAGCTAGAGGTAGAGGTGGTGTCTTCATGCCTAGAAAGACCAAAGGTAGCACTGGCAACCAATTATCAACAACAAACAGTGCCAATCCACCTATTACCAAACATAAGAATATAATAATCCTAAACATAAACCAAGGGATTGAAGGTTATAGGTTAAAAGTTGAGGGGTGATGAAGATTTATCAGCATATGTCAGGCTCAAGGCAGAAAAGTCTGACGATTTAGCCTCCTACTACTTCCTCTTTTAAATCTGCCTATTTTCCCCATCTTTCCGATATCTTGATTTCCTACCTATCATGATAACTATGTTTAAGGGAATCATTACTTCTGCCCTGCCACCGTTTTAGGGGAATGCAGTCAATGTCTAACTGGTCTAAAGCACGAGCTACCACAAAATCCACCAAATCTTCGATGGTTTGAGGGTTATGGTACCAAGCCGGTATAGCTGGAACAATTCTAACTCCTGTTTCTGCTAACCTGGTAAGGTTACGCAGATGGATTAAGCTAAAGGGTGTTTCACGAGGTACGATTACTAGCTTACGCCCTTCTTTAATTTGAACATCTGCTGAACGCTCAAGCAGGTCAGTACTGAAGCCCGCAGCCATTTTTGCTACGGTATTCATACTACAGGGCATGATCACCATTCCTAAAGTACGGAAAGAACCACTAGCAATACTGGCTCCCACATCCCCCCACCGATGACAAATGAGTTTGCCCCCCTGATCGACTGCCGCTTGCTGACGCCAGAATTGTTCTTGTAGATCGGGTTCAAGAGGCATGCGAATATTTTGCTCTGCCTGCCAAACCATATAGGTAGATTTCGATGCCACCAGCTCAATAGCATAGTCAGCCTCTAGTAAATACTTTAAAGCCCTTACAGCATAGATTAGGCCAGATGCACCAGTGACACCAAGAATTAAAGGAGTTGTCATTAGTCAGTAGTCAAATTATGTCCGGTTGGTAAGTATTCAGCCGTCAGCTATCAGCTATCAGCTATCAGCTATCAGCTATCAGCTATCAGCTATCAGCTATCAGCTATCAGCTATCAGCTATCAGCTATCAGCTGACATTGTTAATTAACAAAAAGAAATTAACCCTATTAGAATCAAGGGTATTATAAGTTATTAACCGGACTTAATATCATTTAATTGGTAGTGAGTGGTGAGTGGTTAGTTAACCTTCTAGTAACCTACTAACCACTCACAAATAACTTACTCCTCTAAATCTTCGTTACTAGCAAAACTACCGCCACTTACGGTTACCAGGTCAATTTGTTGACGGTAATAATCCACACTCTTGACTTGGACTTCGACGCGATCGCCTAATCGATAGGCA
>NZ_JAAHHZ010000227.1:0-7713 GCF_010672005.1 Moorena sp. SIO4A5
AAAATTAGGAATTGGAGTGAGTACAACACAGCCCATTAAAACCGAGGAAGTTTGACCTTCACCGATTGATGAGGAGGTACTTGAGGGATGGTGGAATCCGCACAAGACAGGGAAACGAGGCAGATCACCCCAATACAGTGACATAGCGATCGCGCTCCATGAGTACGATCAGTTCACTGCTGAATTTACCAGGAAGGCAAACCCAAGGATTGATGGAGTCGTTATTTAGGTTAATGGGGGTGGACTTAGATGTACCAGACCATTCAACGGTATCGAGGCGACTGGGAAAATTAAGTGTAGCAATGCCCGTCATAGAAAGGAATTTGCCACGGCATGTGGTGGTGGATTCCACAGGTATAAAAGTGTATGGGGATGGAGTTTGGAAAGTGCGTCAACATGGTGTGAGCAAACGTCGCAGTTGGCGAAAGCTTCATCTAGGGGTGGATGAGAGCACAGGGGAGATACTTAGTGCCCTAGTAAGTACCAATAACCTCAGTGACGATTCCGCTTTATCGGAGGTGTTGGACGCCATAGAAGAAAATATTGAAGCAGTATCCGCAGATGGAGCCTATGATAAGCGCAAGTGCTATGATGCCATCAGTTCTCGAGGTGCTCAGGTCAATATCCCCCCACGTCATGATGCTCAATATTGGCCACAAGAGGGGGACAACCATCCACGCAATCAGAACCTGGTGCGGATTGAACAAGTGGGTCGAAGCCAATGGAAACACGAGAGTGGATACCACCGTCGCTCATTATCGGAAACAGCGATGTTTCGTTTCAAGGTGATCTTTGGCACTAGTTGTTCTCGTCGTACTTTCGATAACCAGGCTGTAGAACTTTTACTGGCCTGTGCTGCCCTCAATCGTATGACCCATTTAGGTATGCCTGATAGCTATGCCCATGATTCTTAAGAGTTCTCCTGAGAGGGGGAGCATTTTGACTCTTAATCATTCATGCAACAAAGCCAAATTTATATATAGATTTTCTCAATCCAAAAGCAGTAGCCAAGCTTCTGTGTTGAGGAACCAACAGTCAGGAAAACTCATGAATCATACCCAAATCACTGATACCCTCTCGATTGGCGATCGCTATCCACTCACCCTGATTGGTGGTCCGTGTGTGATTGAATCGGAAGACTTTACCTTAAAAATGGCAGAGGAGATCCATAAAGTATGCGATCGCTTAAATATTCCTTTCATCTTCAAGTCTTCCTTTGACAAAGCCAATCGCACTTCCATCAACTCTTTTCGGGGACAAACCCTAGACACAGGTCTAGACATTCTCCAAAAGGTTAAACAGAAGGTGGGTGTGCCAGTGCTTACCGATATCCACGAAAGTCACCAAGCTGCAACGGTTGCTGAAGTAGTCGATGTCCTGCAAATCCCAGCGTTTCTGTGCCGCCAAACTGACTTGCTAATCGCTGCGGCTGCCACAGGTAGGGCAATTAACGTCAAAAAAGGTCAGTTTCTTGCCCCTTGGGATATGAAGCATGTGGTCACCAAACTGGAAGCTGGGGGAGCCAAGAATATTTTACTAACAGAGCGGGGTACTAGTTTTGGTTACAATACCCTAGTGGTAGACTTTCGCTCCCTCCCTCAGATGCGCGAGTTAGGTTATCCTGTAGTTTTTGATGCCACTCATAGCGTCCAGATGCCAGGAGGAAAGGGAGATAAATCTGGTGGACAGCGGCACTTTGTTCCCTATTTGGCCAGAGCTGCGGCTGCCGTTGGCATTGATGCTCTGTTCATGGAAATTCATGAAAATCCTGACATCGCCCTTAGTGATGGTCCGAATATGGTACCATTGGCGGAACTGGAAAATGTCCTCAAGGGAATTCTGAATGTTCGTGCAGCTTTGGACGCTACAATTGGGTAAAATTGGCGGATAAATTTGCTATGAATAACATCCCTGAGACTGAATTACAAGCACGTTTATCCCAGGTGAAACTGCTAGCCCTAGATGTAGATGGAGTCATGACCGATGGCGGACTTTACTACACAGAAAGCGGTGAAGAACTCAGAAAATTTAATGTCAAAGATGGCATGGGAATCAAGGTACTCCAACAGACTAAAATTGAGGTAGCTGTTATTACCAATAGCAGTTCTAGAGCAACCCGACATCGAGTCCAAAAGCTAGGAATCAAGTACAGTTTTTTTGCCATTGAAGATAAGTTAGCTGTCCTCAAACAACTCTGTGAACAGTTAAGTTTATCTCTTTCCCAAGTCGCCTATGTTGGTGATGATATCATTGATTTAGCCGTTCTGAAAGCTGTAGGATGTCCCTTAACTGTTGCTGATGGGATACCAGAAAACCAAGACACTGCTGTGTATGTTACCAGATTAGCAGGTGGTCAAGGAGCGGTTCGAGAAATATGTGAGCTCTTGATCAAAGCACAGGTTTAAGGTAAGTATTCAGCTATCAGCTATCAGCTATCAGCTTAAGCGCTACGCGCACGCTACGCGAACAGCTATCAGCCCCCGCAGCCTAGAACTTAAACGCTACAGCTGAACCAAAAGCTCAGTTTATGCCCGTAGCAAGTATAGAAGACTATCCCGATTTAAAAGATAATGTCTGAAAGGGTTAGTAGGCAATATTTCTCAAGTAGTAAGCCTATGGGCTACGCCCACGCTACGGGAACAGCTGGGTTTTGAATTAAACTGGTAAGCATTCCTACTCACTTCCAAGCTTTTCTATGAAAATTATGCAGCTGGTAGGTTGGAACACGAGCAGGAGTTAAGAGCAGCAATCAACAACCTTGAACTGCAAGCCCAGCGATATATGGACTTATATCATCAGGTGTTACAAGATTAGAATGCGATCGCATCCGTCAACAGCACTATCAGATCACTATAGAAAGTTATATAGCAATCCGTATTTCTTTAAATTAGGATTAGAGAGAGTATATTAATAACTCTGGCAAAGTAAAATAACGATCCCTGATATCTATTTAGTTAGTATGTATTGATAGCTAGTAGCCAGATATAATTATTTGAAGAGGTTATCACCTTGAAAACCATTGCTCTCATTGAGGAAAATTGGAATGGACATCGTCCAACATACCTCAAGGTTTTAACCAAAACGTTACTTGAGCTTGGTCATCAAGTAATAGCCTTCTGCCCAAAACCATTAGAATTAACTGAATGGGTTGCCTTTAACTGCCCTAACTATCAAGAGCAATTCCAGGTTTTTCAATTTCAAAGACCAGAGCCTAGCTCATTTGGTATCAATGGAATTCGCACAGCCCTGAATGCATTAAAACGTTGGTACTACGCCAAAGCTAGCATTCAGTATGCTTCATCAAAAATTGGTAAAGTACCCGATCTAGTATTTTTTCCCTGGCTTGATAGTTGTTTAGCACCCTACCTGCTACACCATATAGTAGACAAGATTTTCCCTTACCCTTGGTCTGGTCTCTATGTTAAACCTCGTCATTTGAGGCTTAAACAAACGTTTTGGTCTATCAATAGAGGTCCTCTAAAACCTCATGCTGCCTTAAAGTCCTCTCATTGCCCAGCTATTGCTGTTCTTGACGAAGGGATTGCTAAGCAATTACAAAGCAAAATCAACGGCAAAACGGTAATTACTTTTCCCGATTTTACCGACGAGTCAGCCCCAGACTTGAATTGGTCAATCGTGAAACAAATTCAAGCCAAAGCTGAAGGCAAAAAAATCATTGCATTACTAGGCATACAATCCCAGCGCAAAGGAGTTCTGACACTTTTAGAAGTTGCTCAGCAGATGGTGAAACAAGACTATGTTTTTGTCTTCGCTGGTCAGTTATCCAAGCAGAGCTACACTTTCCAGGAGCAAGCAAGACTCCAGACTCTTCTTAACCTAAAATTACCTAACTGCTTTTTTTATTTTCAGCGTATTCCTGATGAAGCAAAATTCAACGCTTTAGTTAGTACTTGCCATATCTTATTTGCTGCCTATAATAACTTCCCGCACAGTAGTAATATCCTGACTAAAGCAGCAGTTTTTGAAAAACCTGTGATTGTGAGCAGCAAGTTTTGTATGGCAGAGAGAGTGAGCAAATTTAAATTGGGTTTAACTATCAATGAAGGGGATGTGCTGCAATGTATTTATACTATAGGTCTGCTCTGTAGTAAACTGGATAACTATAACCAAGAAGTGCAACCGGATTTTCATGGTTATAGACGTCTTCATTCTACTGATAAGCTCCTAGAGAAACTTCAGCGTATTTTAACTAGTATTTAGCAAGTCGCTATTCAAAAATACAGCGGTTTGCAATTGCTGTTAGGTACTTTCGTTCTGGGTTTTTAGGGACTGAGGCCGTCGGCCACGCGGGGCGCGTTCGGAGCAGGGACTGAGGCCGTCGGCCACGCGGGGCGCGTTCGGAGCAGGGACTGAGGCCGTCGGCCACGCGGGGCGCGTTCGGAGCAGGGAGCAGGGAAGAGGGAAGTCTGAGTCAGGACTTACGCACAGAATCCATGGGTAGGGTGGGCAAAACCTTGCCCACCCTACAGGTAGCGTTAAATTGAGGGATTTGCGTAAGTCCTATGAGTGCAGTTGCGCCATGGTTAACTCAGCTGTTGGTAAGCATATGCCCTGGGGGAACAGCGGTCAGGGATCAGCCGTCAGCCATTCCCGTAGGGCATATGCTGATAGCTGATAGCTGATAACTCCCTAGACCTTGGTAGTGATCCGGTCATCCTGTCATCCGGTCATGCCTTGATAATCTCGTAAATTTTAAAAAATCAATCCTACCCTGAGCGATCGCAGACCTTTGATGTTAGGATTTGACTCGTAACCGTAAATTATACGGATATAAGCAAAGATACAGGGAATTGTATCTTTGTGAGGAGTGTTCAACAAAGGAATAAGAGGCTTGTGGTAGATTCTAAACGATTGTCTGGGCAGTTGTTCAACTTAACGGGAACTAAACTCCTATATATTCTATCAATCGGCTTAACTCTGGGTGCATTAATTTTGGATGGGACAGCAGCTCGGTCCCTGATCGCAGGTAACTCCATCACTATACCCCTGTTGATCTGTGCTCTGATCACTACTGGCATTGGATATCGAGCAGTCCCCTTTCTACAAGCACTCAAAATGGGTCAGATTATTCGTCAAGAGGGTCCCCAATCCCATTTACACAAAGCGGGTACCCCCACCATGGGTGGCATATTTTTTGTGCCGGTAGCGGTGGTGATTGCCCTGGTGTGGTCAGGATTATTCCTCCAACAGCAGGATTTTATCCGGGTCCTAGCGGTATCCCTAGCCACCCTTGGCTATCTGTTAATCGGCTGGATGGACGATTGGCAAGTGGTCCAACGCCTCTCTAATAAAGGGATGTCCCCGAGAATGAAACTGGCTCTACAAATTGTGGTCAGTTTACTGTTTTGTCTATGGTTATCACAAACCCAGGCAGCGAGTATCACTAATATCACCCTACCCTTGGGGATCGTCTTACCCTTGGGATTCTTGTTTTGGCCGGTGGGTATATTTGTGCTATTAGCAGAAAGTAATGCTACTAATCTTACCGATGGAGTGGATGGACTAGCAGCAGGAACCTGTGCGATCGCATTTTTAGGACTAGCTGCCCTGATTGCTCCGACCTCCCCTGGTTTAATGGTCTTCTGTGCTTGTATGAGTGGCAGTTGCCTGGGTTTTATTGCCCACAACCGCAATCCCGCCAAAGTCTTCATGGGGGATACCGGTTCTCTAGCCCTAGGAGGAGCACTTGCAGCGGTAGGACTTTTGACTGGGAACCTCTGGAGTTTATTTATAATTAGTGGTATTTTCTTCGTAGAAGCAGTTTCAGTGATTGCTCAAGTTAGTTACTATAAAGCCACCAAAGATGCCAATGGGGTGGGTAAGCGTTTATTAAAAATGTCACCGTTCCACAATCATCTGGAACTTTCTGGCTGGTCAGAGACCCAGATAGTGGCGGTATTTTATTTAGTTAATGGGCTTCTAGTGTTGTTGTGTTTGGCTTGAATTGTGATTGGGTCTTTGTCCAGCCTTGCCTTGGGAGGCTAGGGGGGCAAAATCATACCATCCTTAAGCAAGGCCGACTGACATTTTTGCTGATTGTCTTGATGTAGTCGCTCATCGGGAGGGGCGGCATCAAGACACTATTTTTGCAACGGGTCTACTGATTCATCCTTCATTCTTATGCGCCCTTATCCAGTCATTCTATTAGGAGACAGAGAATTTCACAGTATCAAACTGGCTAAGTGGCTAGACCAGAGGAAAGTAGACTTTGCTTTGCGTCCCTATTAAGGGCACTTGTATTCAAGATGATGACACCGTTTATCGAGCGCTGAAAAACTTAGGAATTAAACCAGGAATGTCTCGGTTTTATAAAAACATTTCTTGCACAAAAGCCCATCAGCTTGGTAATTTTAATTTAGCAGTTTATTGGAAGCGCACCTCTCGAAAATACGAAAGTTAATGAGCGACGTTTACTGGCTATTGTTTTGCTCATTTCTATCGCTTATACCCAGGCAACTTTACAGGTAAAATATTTACAAAATCTCGAAGTTAGTGAGTATATTTGTCGTCCTACTGAACCGGAACGTTCAACGGCTCGACATAGTTATTTTTGGATTGGATTGTACGCTCCAGATTCGGTTCAATCTCTCAATAACTGGTCAGATTTAGCTTTTATTCTGATGCATATCCAACCTCACAAACGGCTCAATTTTCAGCGAGGACTTAACGCTATATCCGTTATCCAGAGTGCTTTGTAACCTTGTTGTCACCCCTTGATACTCAAGTCATAAAAGTCATCAGATAAGAGCTAAATAAAAAGACTGGTTAGAAATGGGATTGTATTTTTTTTTTCGCCAACTTATAGTCCAGAACTTAATCTAATAGATGGGGAGTGGCATCAACTTAAAATTCCTCAAATCTCTGGTCGAATGTTTGAGGATAAATAGGATCTAGCTTTAGCCGTTAAAGAAGGTATAAAAAAACGAAGTTGCCAAGTAGGTTATCAGCTTCAACAGTGGACAATATCTGGAAATGTAGATAGTAAAAATGATCAACTTTTTAAGGTTTAATTAAGCCCACCTACTTAGGTGCGACCCGTGGCGAATTTAATTCGCCTACGGAAAGCGCACCTTATTTTTTTTTAAGAGACCTCAGCAATTTGTATTAAAACCATCAGCTAAATTACTGAAAATAGTGATGTATCCCGGGCGCGGGGGTGTTGGTCGAGAGGGGGGAGTGTGGGAAGTGCGGGAAGTGTGGGGAGAGGGCAGTGGGCAGATGGGGGAGAGGGCAGTGGGCAGATGGGGGAGAGGGGCATTGTAAATTACCCCAAAACTCAGTTTTATTAAGTTTTGTATACTAATTAAGGTAAAAGCGAAAGTACAAGCGATCGCATAATCATGATCACAAAGGTGCAAATATGGGTAAATCTAATGGTTATAGCTGTAATTTGCCTCTCAGGCTGTAGTGATGGTAAACCAAAGAGCGAGACTAAGCCTACAGCAGGGAATGGCAAGCTGCAATTTCGGGCTAACGGTGAAGACTTTGTCCGACAGGGCTTTATTTCCAAAGACAGTTGGCAAATATCTTTCGATCGGGTTTACATCAACCTAGCGGACGTGACCGCTTACCAAGCTAACCCTCCCTATAACCCCGATAAAGTAAAGGAAATCTCAGTCGAAGAGAAAATTATCCTCCCCAATCCCAAAACCATCGATTTAGCGGAAGGGGGAGAGGATGCCGAGCCAATTC
>NZ_JAAHHZ010000228.1:0-7689 GCF_010672005.1 Moorena sp. SIO4A5
ATCGAAGAAAAGCAAGTCGCAAAAATAACGTGTTCAAAAGGAATTAGGTGCGCCGTGTACTTGGAGACTTGTTCGCACGGTGCTTAGGGGGCGAAGCGGGGGCAACCCCGCCGACCTACCCAATCCATCCAAGCTCAACTGCATCTAGCAGACTCAGTCCCATACCTTCCAAGAAACGCGCGGTACGGCGCAACAATACTGCTTGAACCTCGGTTTTATTCATGTACCGAGTAATCTCGAAGTCTGTACCCCTAGCAAGGATGTTCTTTGCAGCATTATGGTCAGCCTGCGACACGACCCCATTAAACCTGGTAAAATTGTCCCCGCTTCTTTTGCCCAATAGGGTTCCAGTCACGGAGTCAATTTGCGACGTGTAACTAGGCTGGACTTCTGTAACAACCGACCCAGTCCAATTAGCCCATTTTTCTAAGGAGTCCCGCATTTGACCCTTCATCCAACTATTGAGCTTGCGGGACATTGCTTTGGACTGACGTTTATTTCGGATTGGTTGTGTTAAATCTTCCGCAAATACTTTTAATGATTCTCCCTTGAAAAGGGACTTTGAAGCGGCTCCTATGATAGCTGTAAGTTCTGATTGATTTTGCCTGTATCGCTTATTTTCTGTCTTTCTAGTTAAGTTATTTTTAAGAATGCGAGCCGACTTAGCTGGGTCGATTTTTTCCAGTTTTCTATGAATCGCCCAAAGTTTTCCTCTATTACGATTCTTAGCACATATTCGATTGGACTTCTTAGTTGCGGCAAAACCTAGATTCTCTCCGTGCGCCTGGCCATCTGAATCATAGAAAGCCTCAGTGTATCCCTTGTCTACCCCAATAGCTCGGCGGTCGGCAGGAATCTCTACAGTCCCATAGTCTACTAAAAAATGGATTTCAAATCTTTCTAGAAGCTGGTTGTATATCAGCCTGATCTGACCTTTGATTTTTCGATTAGACCTAACGACTATTTTGTTTCTTTTTCCTCTCCTTAGCCCAGCTAGTTCTAACTGGTAAGTGTTACGAGAGAGTCGTTTGCAGTTATAGCCTACTTGTTGATAAACTATCTGATTTTTGACCCAAGAGTGCCCTCGTTTAAACTCCTTTCTAACAAGCCTGTGAAGAAGTGGTAATCGCTGAAAAGCTAAGGTCTTAAGCTGTTTGTAAAGTTCTTTTCTGGTCTTTTGATTGTCCTTCCCCGGAAATCTTTTGTAGATTTTCTTGATTACCGCATCGGTACAGGCCGCCTGGCTCGCTGTAATGGCTTTCGCTACATCATTAATAGTCCAATCCATTAACTTAGCAGGTAGCCCCAAGGTATCGGGAGTCCTGAAGCTCTTCACTTCCGGGATAGCCTTTTTCCAGTCAAGGCTCCAGTGACTGATGCTACCTAATTTGTTGTAAGACTCAGATCTAACAATGCCTAACTTTTTCATAGTAGACAGCAACTCAATTTCAACCGACTTGGTTATCCCCACCACAGGGACGATTTGAGTCGATCTCCTTTTTGCTACTCCAAATGTTCTTGGCATCGTCACAAAACTCTGTGTCAATTGTCTCGATTATACTCTAGCGCTAAGTAAATGTCAATGTCTATTTTGTGATATTAAATACCGTTTTATCCCGTTTTTTTGCTACTTAATTGCGCGACCAGGATTCCTGGCAATTCGTTTAAGCCTGAGGTGGGGTCTACCTGTAAGATGTTGAGTATGACTTCACCGTTGAAGGATGGGCCAAGTTCAGACGTGGCAGTGATGTCATTGTCTGGAGTGAGACGCTCTCGAAATTCTAGACCAAAGATGCCTTTGGCATTAATGGTAACACTACCTCCTGAGCCTTGTTGAGCATTGGCGGTGATGTCGCTATTTCCCAGACCGACTAGGGTATCAGTATCAATTTCTATATTTCCCCCAGTGGTTGTATTCTGAGCGTCAGTTAGAATCAAGCTTCGGTTGAGGAGTCGGATGTCACGGGAAAAGAGTTTAATATTGCTGTCGTCTCCTCCTGCTGTTTCTGCTGTGATCCTGCTATTGTTGTCAAGGAAGATGGAGTTGGCATTAATCTTTACCTCGCCTGCTGAACTGCCCTGTTCAAAACTTCTAGCACTAACTTCTGCTCCATCAGAGATGATTAACTTGTCAGTGGTAATATTCAAAAACCTTCCGGCATTTCCTGTTGCTTCTCGATTAGCTTGAATAAATAAGCCGCTGCGAGACCGACCATCCGCTGAGGTACCAATCAGTTTAACCGTAGAAGAAGCATCTACAGTCAAATTTCCCCCGTCCCCTTGACCAAGAGTCCTAGCTGAAACAGCTGCTCCATCAGAGACAATTAACTCCCCAGTGGTAATCTTCAAATCTCCCGCATTTTTTGTCCCTTCAGTTTGAGTAAACAAGCCGCTGATAAACCGAGCATCAGCTGAAGTACCAATCAGTTTAATCTTAGAAGAAGCATCCACAATCAAATCTCCCCCGTCCCCTTCACCAAGAGTCCTAGCTGAAACAAATGCTCCATCAGAGACGATTAACTCCCCAGTGGTAATCTTCAACTCTCCCCCATTTCCTCTCCCAAAAGTTTGAGTAAACAAGCCGCTGAAAAACCGACCATTGGCTGAGCTACCAATCAGTTGAACAGTAGAGTCGGCATCCACAGTCAAATCTGCTCCGTCCCCTTCACCAAAAGTGCTAGCTGAAACAAGTGCTCCATCAGAGACGATTAACTCCCCAGTGGTAATCTTCAACTCTCCCCCATTTCCTCTCCCTAGAGTTCGAGTAAACAAACCGCTGGCAAACCGACCATCAGCTGAGGTACCAATCAGTTGAGTCGAGTCGGCATTAACAGTCAAAGTTCCGCTGTCCCCTTCACCGATTGTGCTAGCTGAAACAAATGCTCCATCAGAGACAATTAACTCCCCAGTGGTAATACTCAAATTTTGCGCATTTCCTGACCCAAAAGTTTCAGCAAACAAGCCACTGGGAAACGTCTCATCGGCTGAGATACCAATCACTTTAACAGTAGAGGAGACATTCAAAGTCAAATCTCCGCTATCCCCTTCACCAAAAGTGCTAGCTGAAACAAATGCTCCATCAGAAACAATTAACTCCCCAGTGGTAATACTCACATCTCCACCCTGTCCTGAGCTAAATACATCCGTAGTTATTAGAGAACCACCCTCAAGACTGAACTGTGAAGCTCGAACCTCTATCCCACCGCCACTGCCACTCCCTTCGGTATCCGCAAACATAAAAGAGCGATCGCGTAAACTCACATTAGCCCCCTGCACCTGGATACTCCCACCACTTTCGCCACTGGTAATGACAAAAGCACGATCGGACAAACTAATATCCTGAAACTCTTGAACTGCTGAATAATCCAACACCAAACTCGTATCGGTTGGGGTCAAGTTCACCACACCAAATGCACCAACACTCCCCAGCTCAATCCGTCCATCCAATGCAGCTAGAACAGCACCAGGAAGATTAACCTCACCACCAATCAGCCCTAAGGTTTGACCATTTGGTACCCGAAACAGACTAGATTGATTAGTAATACTTCCTGGATTTGATCCATATTGCAACCCAGATGGTATATTAATAGTCAACAACGGTTTATCATTGGGATTTTTAGTGCTGAAAACTTTACCATCTTCAAACAAAACACTCTCAGCAGTACTCCAAAAAAATGAACCTCCCACATCCAGTCTGCTATTGGGACCAAAGACAATACCGTTGG
Source organism: Moorena sp. SIO4A5 (assembly GCF_010672005.1). Lineage (NCBI taxonomy): Bacteria > Bacillati > Cyanobacteriota > Cyanophyceae > Coleofasciculales > Coleofasciculaceae > Moorena > Moorena sp. SIO4A5. The sequence goes on from NZ_JAAHHZ010000228.1 coordinate 3,726, forward strand.
GATTGATCAAAAATAAATTAGCATTTCCCAATACTCCTAGAGTCCCCAAAATATTGGAAACATTACCTCCGGTTACCCGACTCAGGATGTTGGCAACTCCAGCAGGATTATCAAAATAAGCTCCTGCGAGCTCGGCTACATTAAAATCTGAAAAGCTGTGGAATAGATTACTGTCTCTAATCGCCCCACCTTCAATTAAATCTATTACAATTCCGTTAATATTGAGATTGGTTACCACAGAGCTTTCATTCCCCAGGGTATTATCTGGGGTAATTTGCCCTAATGCCGTAGTTGCAGCTAGTAGAGAATACAGCAACACGCTAGTTGCTGGCACCAGTGGGGAAATCCGAGGTTTCATAGTAATCAATAAGCTACCGAGTTTTCGGATTATTTCATAAAATTTACTTCAGCTTGATTGATTTACAAATTCTTTAAAAAAAATTTAATTAAAATTTACAATAAAAGGGAGCAGGGAGCCTCGGAGCAGGGAGTCGGGAGTCGGGAGTCGGGAGTCGGGAGTCGGGAATAAAATTATTTGCCTATTGCCTATTGCCTCCCCCCCTTACGCGCGGGGGGTTAGGGGGGATTCCTCTTGCCTTGCCCGTAGCACTATATCAACTCCCTAACTAACCTTAACAAATCACCTTAACAAATCATTAGAATCCCGCACCACTAATGGGTTATAATGGAATTGGGATGAAGAAATACATCCTAATGATATAACTTCTAGGGAGGCCAAAAATGAAATTCAATATTTTGGCAACGTTAACTTTAGTCGCTTCTCTGTTCTTCACTGGTTCAGCAGTAGCTGAGAACCCAGACCAGGTGCAACAGTTGCTCTTAACTGGTGCATGTGAAGGATGTAATTTAAAAGGAGCGGATCTATCGGGTGCACATCTACTAGGCGCTGATTTGAGGAATGCTAACCTGCAAGGAGCAAACTTAATCGAAGCCAACCTAGAAGGTGCTGACCTGACTGGTGCCAACTTAAACGGGGCTAACTTAACCCAAGCCTTTGTCACCAATGCCAGTTTAAACTGTGCTAATCTCAACCAAGTGAATTTGACAGCAGCCAAGCTTTACGACACCGATGTGTCTGGAGCTGTCATGAACAACATTACCTTAACTGATGCCGAGATATTTGAAACTGGCATTGGCATTGGTGGTAGTGGCGAGGAATTCAATTTCAATGTCGAGTGTAGAGTAGATTCTTGACACTCTCTAATTCCTACTAATGATTCTTACCAAAAATTTTTGCTAAGGGCGGGAGCGAATAGCGCTTTCCGCCATTTTAGTTTAAGTCTTGCTTGTAGGGTGGGCAAAAATAGTTTGGTTTTTTTGAGTATTCTAGATTAGAGAACTTTGCCCACCCTACTACTGACCACTGACTGCTGACTGCTGACTGCTGTTCGCGTAGCGCATATGCTTACAAAGATGCAGCTATGGGAATCTGTGCAGCTCAACCATTAGCTGTTACGATCGGGAACTAACCCAGAAAATCCCAGGGGAGGGAAAGTTGACCGAATTTCTAGATTTTCTTAAGCACAAGTATGCTTATGTTGCCGTTGGTGAATTCAAGCCAGGCAAATTTCAAGAAGCTCAGGATCTTTACGAGAAAGCTGTATCTACCTATATCCAAGGGTTCAAAGGAGCTTACCTACTGCAAGAACCTGGAACCGATCGGGGGATTGCCGTGATATTTTGGGAAAGTATAGCGGATATGGAAGATAATCAAAGTGAGGCTTATCAGGCGATCTTAAACCAAATGTCTCACTTGTTTACCAAAGCTCCCACCACATCTTTCTACGAAGTGTGCAGTGAAATCCAGCCTCCGAATTCTTAATTCTCAATTCTTAATTCTCAATTCTTAATTCTCAAGACTCATGCGATCGCAAACGGTCATGCTAGTTGCAGAAGTGCGATCGCATTAAACTACCAATAATATATTTTTATATCTAGAGCGGATGGGGGGAATCGAACCCCCATCATCAGCTTGGAAGGCTGAGGTTTTACCACTAAACTACATCCGCATTGTTTCGTGTACTTCTTGCATCATAACATAACAAAATCAAAGTGCAACATTTTTTAGTTCAAAATTCTGGACTCTTCCGAGATCCGCTGTTCCCTGCTCCCTTCCCCCCTTACGGGCGGGGGGTTAGGGGGGATCCGCTGCTCCCTGCTCCCTAAAAAAATGACCAAAAATTTTGGGTCTCAAGCCCCGTCCTTCTAGGACGGCTTTTAAGTAGAGTATGTTATAATAAACATGTAGCCTAGTACAGGTAGGATTCGTCGGTACTGCCAATTTAAAAACAACGACGTAAAGCGATACTAGTACACGAGGAGCGAAAAACCTCGCCAAAACGCATGGATCTGCCACGGATACCGAAAACCAGTAAAATAGCAAATTGAAATACAAACGTACCGTGGGGCACACGGAAACTGAGAAAACTCAACGCTTAGGGAGATAAGCCCACTGGGGTTAGTTAAATTAGGCTAGGTATTTGGTTTTTAAACGGATATTGGGCTTAAATATTGCCTTTCCTGGATAACTAATTTTAAGGCATGTCGATGAACTAAGAATCCCCGCTCTTATAGGGCGGGGAGTGTCAAAACTACTATAAATCACTAATCACTAATGGTGAGTTGGAAGCGATACGCTTGCACAACTGGTTGACCTGCCATGTAAGTAGGGGCAAACAACCAATCCCAAATCACCTGCTGAGCTAGTTGCTGAGCCTGATCACTACTAATCTTGCCTTGCTGCACTTGAATATAGTCCGCTAGCAGTTCCGGTTTCCCATTGGAATCAATTAATAGCACCACCTTCAACACTAACTCTTCCGATAAATCAATACCTGTCAAATTCAGCTCCTTAGCGGAAAATTCGGATTTGTTAGCTGGTAGAGGTAGAGCCAATTGGTCTGGAATATCCCGATTCGGATTAGTCAGACCAAAGTTACTCATCTTAGCCACAAAGCTATCTTTTGATGCCGACTCTTCCGGGATGCTGGAAGCCGGTGGCTGAATCGGTGGTGCCAGAGGTAAGGGTGAAGGTAGGGGCGTTGGGATTACTGGAATCGGCTTAACAGGAGTGATCGGAGTTGTTGGTTCAGGTGAGGGGACAGGTATAGTTAATTGATAATCTGTTGGCGGTGCTAAGTCTTTAACTGGTAAGATATCCTCTGTCGGTGTTGGCTTTACCTCACCCTCAGTGGCCTCAATGGTAGAGTTAGAGACAGTTTGGTGATTAAGATTCCGATCTGACCTAGGACTGGTGAGAGCTAAATCAATGGTTTGATCGATTAGAGCTGTTGATGGGTCTTCTGGTGATGTCTCTTGCTCAGCTATATCTTCCGGAATGATATCAATCAGATCAATGGCAATCAAATCCTGACTGGGTTGCGAACTCTCGAAGCGCCCCATCAAGAGCATAGACACTATCCACAAGAAGCATAGATGAATGACAATAGATGCCAAAACCATTGCCAACCATAACATTGGCCCGTTAAAGTTACGTGGTTCAGGTAAATTAGGGGAATCATTTGGGGGCAAAAGTTTTAGGGTCATTCGTAGCTAGAGCGTTGGTCGAGAAATGCAATATAATATTAAGCTCCCATCCCAGAATAATGCTTTAACCCCTTACGCCATAACCAGCGGTTGACTAGGAAAAATATTAAACTCCAACCTATAATCACCAACATTCCCCCCACCACATTCACAGGTAAACCAATCAACAGTGCTGCTGGGAAGTGAATCAGATAAGGGTAGGGTGTCCACTGGGCAATTTCCCTGACCAAAGGAGGAAAGACTTCCAACGGAGCAATTAACCCAGAAAGGAATAAGTAGAGCAAAAATGATAATTCTTCAATAGCACTAGCCCGTTCTGTCCAAAAGGCGAACATGGCAAAGGTATACTGCATCAAAAAGCGTAGGGCAAAGCTCATTGCCACCACCAGGCAACCGA
>NZ_JAAHHZ010000229.1:0-7622 GCF_010672005.1 Moorena sp. SIO4A5
CAGCCTTAATATTAATCACAACATCTTGTTTAGTTTTTCTTTCCCAGTCATTAAATCCTATTATCGTGCGGAGTCTTAAATTTTTTATTTCCAGCAGCGCTTCAACATAACTGTGTTGTTTTTTGCTCCCGAAATCATTAACTTTTATTGATGTGATATCAGTAAGTTTTGTCATTTTTTTGATGTATATAGTCTTGATTAAGTTTATTGTCAGCTATCAGCCGTCAGCTATCATCCGTCAGCTATCAGCGGTCAGCTATCAGCCGTCAGCTATCAGCGGTCAGCTATCAGCCGTCAGCTATCAGTTATCAGTTATAATTGAAAAGCGGGCGGCTTACAGTTGATTACAAATGTTGACCGCCATCCACAAATAAAAACTGTCCGGTAACAAATTGATTAGAGAGCAAATAGCGAACAGCCTGACAAATCTGATCCACATTGCCCTGGCTATGCATGGGTACTCTTTGTCTAAGTGTTTCGATATACTGTTCACTTGCCCCGGCTGGAAGTAAAATCCACCCAGGGCAAATTCCATTCACTCGAATATGTGGAGCAAACTCCAAAGCTGCCATCTCCGTTAAGTTAGCCAAGGCTTTCTTAGCTAATGTGTAAGCAGAATAGGAAAAATCATTCTTGTTGATTCTGGTATCAATAATATTGATAATGTTCCCTTTTTGATAAAGACGAGCAAAATCACGGGTAAAGAAATACGGAGCCTTAAAGTTTACAGCAAAGTGACTGTCAAACAAGTCAAGTTCCGTGTCTTTGAGGGTTGCTGGTTCAAAAATAGAAGCATTATTCACCAACAAATCAAGCTCAGGAACATCTGCTTTCACCCTTGGCAAAAGATTGAGCATATCTTGGTCACAGGTTAGATCAGCTTGGTAAAATCGACAATTTCGGTCTAGGGACTGGATCTGTTCCCCTAGGATTTCCGCGTCTTGGCGAGAACGGTTGTAATGAATGGCTAGATCATAGCCCTGTTTCGCCAAGTCTAATGCGATCGCTTTACCAATCCTTTTGGTGCCACCTGTAACCAATGCCCAAGCCATACTGGTTTGTCTTTCTAGCCCTTAAATTATAATTACCCTATGATTAACTTTATCTTAAGTGACATACTCCCACACGCTCATCGTTCGCGTAGCGTGGCCTTTGGCCAAGATTACAGTGTGGGCTTCTTACCAACTCCAGCCATCACTATCGGCTTTCGCCGACGCTGCGCGAACGGATACTCGGTAAGCTTTATTAACGACACGGTCAGAAGTTACCGCTTAAAGAGTGGAGCCTTTATGGTTAGCAGGCTATGCAGAAAAGGGTTAAAACTTTATGATTAAGGCTCCACTCTTCTAAGGTTTCGTCTCCGGGATGCCCCTCCGCACGCCTTACAATACAATAAGTTCTATTTTTTAGCCACGTAAGTGGATGACAAACCAGCATTTAAGGCCGTAGGCCACGCTACGCGAACGGCTTTGTTTATCAGGACATATATTATAGCAATTCTATACATACCCTGTGCAAAATTCATCCCACACCTATGCTACGCATTAGGTGTGGGATGAATTTTGCCTGACAGCTAAAATAGTATATCAATGACTTGGCTGTTAACTACAAGTAGTAGGCTTCGTTAATAACCTACGCTACAGATAGAGTCGCTGCGTAAGTCTTATAATTGTGTTGATAGTCAAGCGTCAACCGTCAACTATCAACAAAATCAATGCGTATCCTTTTAGTAGATGATGAAATTGAGCTGACTGACCCCCTGTCTCGGGTATTAACTCGTGAAGGTTACACTGTAGATGTGGCGTATAATGGCGCGTCAGGAAATGAGTTAGCATCCCTTGGCGCTTATGACTTGTTAATCTTAGACTGGATGCTACCGCACATTTCTGGGTTAGAAATTTGCCAACAAATGCGATCGCATGACACCACTACCCCAGTTCTTTTTCTAACCGCCAAGGACACTGTAGATGACAGAGTGATGGGATTAGATGCTGGTGCTGACGACTATCTAGTTAAACCATTTGAACTGCGGGAGTTACTCGCTAGAGTCCGGGCTCTGCTTCGGCGTTCTGCTGCGACTGATGCCAATCCCAGCCAGCGGTTACGGGTTGGACAAATAGAATTAGACTTAACCAATCAAATAGCTTATCGCCACGGACGCCCAATTGAGCTATCAGAAAAAGAAAGCCAACTGCTAGCGTACTTCATGAGCCATGTTGGTCTATTATTATCCCACAAGCAAATTTATCAACATTTGTGGCCATCTGAGGAAATCCCAAAAAGTAACAATTTAGCTGCTCTAGTTCGTTTGTTGCGTCGCAAAATCGAAATTAAGGGTTCCGCCCCCCTGATCCATACAGTTTATGGTAAGGGTTATCGATTTGGTTGATTGTTATTTGTCAATAAATAATTTAACTCATTTGTTGATTCGCCTGACTACAGGGGCTAAAGGACATGCGATGCAGCCGACATGGTCCGTATTTTTGCAGTGCTAACCGATGCTTTTTGGTACCATAGCCCATGTTGGCTGTCAAATCATACTCTGAATACTTGGTAGCTAGACGAATGATTAAATCATCACGCCACACCTTGGCTACAATACTTGCTGCCGCAATATGAAGCGATCGCTGATCCCCCTTTACTAGATTTCGTTGTGCTATCGGTAAATCTGGCAACCCGTGTAACCCATCAATCAGACAAATATCGGGCTTAACTTTTAATTTAAGCACAGCCCGTTTCATAGCTAACAATGAAGCCTGTAAGATATTGAGCTGGTCAATTTCTGCACTAGTGGAATAACCAATAGTCCAATCCAGTGCCAATCCCTGAATTTCTTCAGACAGCCTTTGGCGTCGCTTCCGGGACAACTGTTTACTATCTTTAACGCCAGCTAGAGCCAGTTGTGGCAAGACAGATACAGGTAAAATCACTGCTGCTGCCACAACTGGACCAAATAAGGCACCTCGCCCTACTTCATCTACTCCAGCCACTAAGGAAGGAGTACCGGATTTATCCGGTAACTCAAACACTTCAGTGACTTTGTCCGTTGTCATTTATCCAATGCTGAAGAGCGGCGACGGCGGCGGCGCACTATGGGGGGACTATTAATGGTGCCATTGGTAGTAATAAGTTGATCAGATCCAGTTTCTGCAATTGGTGTGTCAGCAGTAGATTCTACCAAGTCTGATTCGTCTAACTCTAGCTGATCGTCGATGGAGGATTGACTATTACTTGAATCGGTAGTTGAATCGGTAGTTGAATCGGTAGTTGAATTGGATAATTCTTCTTCATTATCCTCGATTTTTTCTCCCGGCAGTAACACTGAGATAATTGCTGACCTAGGATCTTTCACCTCTCGGTCTAAATTTAGTATAGGGGAAATGCCCATTAACGCATAAACATCTTGTTCTTCTGGGCTCATTTCAACCCTGACCAATTCTGGTGGTTCCTTTTCTTGAGCAAACTTGACTAGCTGAGGTTTTTCTACTCCTGAGGTGGATACCTCGGGTTCTGTGATGGCATCAAAGTTGGATGAGACAGAGATCACCCGATTGACTCCCCTAGTAATTGGTTCTTCCCTAATCACTGGGTCATCAATACGACGGCGGCGGCGGCGGCGATTATTTACCGCTCCCCGTTCCTGATAACTGGGGTGATTGAGCAAGTCCAAATCATTATCATTCTCAGAAGATAAGTCTACAGGTTCGGGGAACTGTGGAATGCTTCGCTCCGCCGGTAAGGGGATCGGTGCTAAGGTCTCTAGTGCTTCTGCTTCGACTTCACCGGGAAGATGTGCCAGATGTCCTAACCCGCCACAGGTAGCACAGGTTTTACCAAACAACTCGTAAATATTTTGCCCTTGGCGCTTGCGAGTCAGTTCCACTAAGCCAAGTTCCGAAAGCTGGGCAATCTGTGGTCGGGCTTTGTCCTCTTTTAGGGCTTGATTGAAGTGTTCGAGAACCTGCAACTGATCCCGCCTGGTGTCCATATCAATAAAGTCAACAACGATCACCCCAGCTAGATTACGTAGGCGCAGCTGGCGGGCAATTTCTGTTGCTGCCTCACAGTTAGTCCACAAAACCGTTTCCCGTGCTGTAGCTGAGCGGGTAAAGGAACCAGAGTTCACATCAATTACGGTTAGAGCTTCGGTAGGTTCAATGATAATGTAGCCACCAGATGGTAAATCTACTCTTGGCTTGAGGGCTTCTCGAATTGCAGCATTGACCCGGAAGTATGCCAAAATTGGCATGCGATCGCGGTGATGGTCAATCAAGACCCCCTCTGGTGCTTGACCTCCACTCCAGCTCAACAAGTGTTGTTTAACCCGTTTGACTGCAGTACTAGAATCCACCACAATCCGATTAACATCAGCAGTGTACATATCCCGGAGGACACGCTGAATAAAATCATCATCCCGATTAAGTAGGGCTGGTGCTCTGGTAGAGGTTGCTTCGAGCTGGACAGCTTCCCATTGTCTTTGCAGGTTTTCCAAGTCTTCCATAATGGCTTCTTCGGCTCTGCCTTCGGCTTCGGTGCGCACCAGCACTCCCATGCCCGATGGTTTGATTAGAATTGCTAGAGCTCTGAGGCGATTACGTTCACTTTCGCTCTTAATCCGCCGAGACAAGTTTACTCCTCGGCCATAAGGCATCAGCACCAAATAGCGACCGGGTAAACTAATATTACCTGTAAGCCTGGGCCCTTTATTACCAGTAGGTTCTTTCATCACTTGCACCAACACCTTCTGCTGGGGAGTCAGCAGTTCGGTGATCGCACCAGACCGGCGTTTCAAGCGCAATGGTCCTAAATCTGTCACATGAATAAAACCATTGCGATCAGGATCCCCAATATTGACAAATGCTGCATCAATACCCGGTAAGACATTTTCTACAATGCCGAGATAAATATCACCGACCTGGTGATTACCGGTGGCAACTACTAGTTCTTGAATTTGATCTTCCCAAAATACAGCAGCAAGTTGATGTTGCTCTGCAATAATAATTTGCTTTGGCATGCAATTTCCTCAAAACTTCGTGGTACGCTTAGTCCTACAGTTAACGATAGGAGTCGTACTTTATTTCTAGGTCTGAAATGTTCGGTGATTTACTGCCATTAAACTGATCGGCCACAGAGACTAATAAATAGACTATGAATAACTAGAGGTGCGACCCGTGATGGCGAGCAATCCCTTGACCGTAGGTCACGCGGGGCGCGTTCGCCATCACGGAAAGCCCACTTAACTATTTTGTTGCTCATTGTTTGTTCGCGTAGCGTGACCTACGGTCAATCGAAAACTGTAGTCAATGGCTGTAGTCAATGGCTGTAGTCAATGGCGGTGAAACTGTCTCGAAGCCCCGTCTGTTTAAAGGGGGGTGCTGACAGGGGGTTTGTTTGGTGAATGGGATTGTAGCGGCTCTGCTGATTGTAACACTTGGAGGTGCGACATTAGTTCTCTACTTTAAGACTCGCTTTCCAGTAGGATGTTCTGTCGCAAAGTCGAAAATTTTTGAGGTGCGCGCCCGAACGCGCCCTGCGTTGGGCTTTGCCTAAAGGCGCGACCCAAGAAGCCCGGGTTCCCGAGCCAAAGTAAAGCGCACAATCACGCGAATTTAAATAGCCAAGTAAGAGCGCACCTATGTGTAATTGTCTCGCAATCTGCCTCGCCTTTCCTATAATCCCGTAGGGACTTCGGGGGATGTTAAGCCTGACAAATTGATCACGTGACTCTTGTGGATTCAAATAATTCTAACCGATTTTCTGAGGATTTTGACTAACACTTGTGAATCCCTGTCTCTATCCAGTCGCACTCTGAAATATAGACAACGGATTACTTTGCCACTGATATAACTGATACAAAAATGGAGGTTAAGCCACTCCCCCCATCAAGAAGTGTGACCAGTGGCAAATTTAATTCCCATTAGGAAAGCGCACCTATGGTGACATACTCCCACACTGACAAGCACGGTTCAGTGTGGGCTTCTTACCAACTCCAGCTATTGCTTAGGATACTCGGTAAGCTTTATTAACGATACGGGATGCCCCTCCGCACCGGAACAATACAAAAAGTTCTATTTTTAAACACGCAGGTGGCGGTTAGCTCTTAATTTGTCTTCCCTGCTATTTTTATTATAACGTTTTTCAGGCTGTTTATCAGAGTTCCTGCCCGCGATTCATCCCGGAGATGAAACCTGTTTATTAGGGCAGCCTTAATCATAAAGTTTTAACCCTTTTACGCATAGCCGACCAACCATAAAGGCTGCCCTATTCTTGCGGTAACTTCGTTCCCACACTCATGCTGCGCATTGAGGTGTGGGGCTTCTCGCGGAGGAAGCTAAAACAGGCTATGCGCGATGGTTTTGGCTAACCACAGCTCCGATAGCTGAAAGTCAGTTGACCCCTTATCGGCACTGTTCGGGATTTACCACAAACTACCCAGTTGCTACCAATCTCTCCAAAAGTTTTAATTTTTTGTTAGCTGACTATTTCCTGACCAGAGGTCTGGAAATTCTTCAGGGTTTCTGTCTATATCTCCTGAATCTCCCTGTTTCAGCAGCTTTACTGCTTAGATTTAGGGTCTTGAGGCACATATGTTTGCCTTTTTGGGGATGTGTTATATTCTCATCCCCTGTTGATTCGCCTAGTGACATCTCCCGAAGCTGCCCTAACGGGACATGACGGGCTTCTTAGCAACTCCAGCTACTGCTTTTGGATACAAGGCCGTAGGCCACGCTACGCGAACGATAAGCATTATTAACGACACGCGGTGCCCCTCCGCGCCGGAACAATACAACTCGTTCTATTTTTAGTTGGTAGGTGGCGGTTAGCTCTTAATTTATCTTCCCTGTCTTGATGCAGTCGCTAATGGGGGAAACCCCCGCAGCTCGGCACTGCATCGCTACCATTGCTAGTATATCACATTGGTAAGATCCTTTGGGACTCTTACCCTGCGCTTCCCATAGGACACCTAGCCAATAAAGGTAAAGTGCGGGGCTTTTCGCGGTTCAGCTAAGGAGCGAAATCTCCTTTGTGGTACCGATGTGATCGTAGCCTAGAAGCTTACGCTTTGCAATTTAAAAGCTGGTTTCGGTTACCCCACCCAAACTATAAAATATGCCTAGGGACTGCGCTCAACCATTTTGTTCAATTAATTTTGACAGCTTGAGATTGGCGCAGAGACTGAATCGTTGTGATCGTATGCTCAGCCACCTGCTCAATTTCTGCCATGGTATTAAAGCGTCCAATTCCAAACCGGATGGAGGCATAAGCCAGATTTTCCGGATGTCCTAGGGCTAATAGTACATGGGAAGGAGCTACAGTTGCTGAGGAACAAGCGGAGCCAGAAGAAACGGCTGCCACAGGCTGTAATCCTAGCAGCAGGGCTGCGCCATCTACTCCCTCCACACTAATGTTAAGGTTTCCGGATAATCGCTGGGTAGGATGACCATTGATCTGGATACTTTCTAGTTTAGAGAGAGTGGTCCACAGACCCTCCCGGAGTTCTATCAACCGTTGAGATTCTGAGGGTTGTTCTTCTAACCCCAGTTCCACAGCCTTAGCAAACCCCACAATCTGAGGGGTATAAAGTGTGCCAGAACGCATCCCTCGTTCATGTCCACCGCCAT